>DATLVK010000077.1:0-7019 GCA_035577605.1 Buchnera sp. (in: enterobacteria)
ATCAATAATATATTTTATATTAAAAAAAACACTCTATATTATAATATAAAAATATTGTGATTTATTTATAGATAAAACAAATGAAAAATTATTTATAAAATATTAATTGAATAGATTTTAATATCATATTTCATAAAAAAAGAAATAAAAATTAAGTGTTATAATTAATTGATTTTTATTCTAAATACTACATTAAAATTGATTTTTTTAGAATACTTAATATTTTATTAATAGATACATCAGGATTATCATTATATATATGATGAATATTGTGCCATTTTTTTAACCACGTCATTTGACGTTTAGCTAATTGACGTGTAGCAATAATAGATTGTTCTATCATTTTTGTATAGCTCCAATTATTAGATAAAAAATTCCACATTTGAGAATATCCTATTCGATTAATAGAACATGAATTAATATTTAAATTATTCTTATTAAATAAATATTCTACTTCTTTTTGAAATCCTAAATCTAACATGTTTTTAAACCTATATTCTATTTTTTTATGCAATAAAAATATATCTCGAGGTATTAATGAAAATTGAATCACCTTATAAGGAAATTTCCAATTTGATACATCAATTAATTCAGATAATGTTTTTCCTGATATTAAATATACTTCTAATGCTCTTACCACTCTTTGTAAATCATTAGGATGAATTCTATTTGCCGAAATGGAATCAATTATTTTTAACTTGCTATGCAAAGAATGTAAACCAATATTTTTTGCTTCTTCAAGAAGATTATTACGTATAATTATATCAGAAGAAGGCAATACTGCTAATCCTTGTAATAAAACTTTATAATACAACATTGTGCCTCCAACTAATAAAGGTATTCTTTTATTATTAATAATATCTGATATCGCTACTAAAGCATTTTCTTTAAATTCACCTGCTGAGTAACTTTCTGTAGAATCTTTAATATTAACTAATTTATGTGGTGTTTTTAAAAGTTCTTGTTTAGTGGGTTTAGCCGTTCCAATATCTAAATCTCTGTATACCAAACCAGAATCTACACTAACGATGTCTACAGGTAAATAATTTGTTAATTTAATAGCTAAATTAGTTTTTCCACATGCCGTTGGACCCATGATAAAAATTACTGTAGGTGTATTTTTCTCAATCTTATTCATATTTTCAAAATACTTATAGCTTTGTCAAAAAATATTGGCTGTAATAATTCTGAAGGAGGAAATTTTATAAATATTGGACAGAATTTTTCCATATCCGATAATACCTGTATAATTTTAATATTATTCCATTTTATTGTTGATATTTTTATATTTAGAGCAAACCATTTCAATAATAATTCGTATGTAATATTTTTCTTTAAAAACAGATATTTTAAAAAACATAAAAATAATTTTTTCCAATCTTGTTGTTTCAATACCATAGGAATAGTTTTTAAATAAAAATCATGAGTGGTAATAAAAAAATACAAACCAAATTGCATTAAAATATTTTTATTATTAATAATTGCATTATATTCTATAGAAATGATTTTTACTTTAAAAGACTCTGGTAGAATAAATATCTCTATTTTATTATTAACGATATTTTTGATTTTACTAATTTTTACTAATCTTTGAGCCATAGGAAGAGAAATTAATGATAATCCATTTATATTTTCAATAATAATATAGTTATCGTAAACTAAAGATAATAAATAACCAAAAGATTTATAAAAGTTATTAAATAAAACAGTTTTCTTAAAAAAATAATATTTTTTTAATTTTTCTATCAAATTTTTATTATCATTACATACATGCATTAAGAAGTTTTTTTTGTATATTTTATTATTTTCTTTTTCTTTTGTTTTAAAATAATTTTTACCAGATATTTGTGTATTTTCTAAAACCCAATCATCAGATTTAGTTAATATATTTTTTTTATGGTGTTTTCTTAAAGAATACAGTATTGCTTGATAAATAAAAGCATGTATTAAACGAGATTGATTAAATTGAATTTCAGATTTTTTAGGATGAATGTTGATATCTATTTCATTACTAGGAATAGTGACATATAAAATAATAGGAAAAAAAACATTATTACCAAATATTTCTTGAATACCTTGACGTACCGCATGATGAATAATAGTACTATTAACAATACGTTTATTTACATAGTAATATTTTTTGTTTTGATTGCAAGAATTTTTTTTAGACACAGATATCCAACCACATGCGCACATAAAATTATTTTTCAATTGTATTGGAATTAGTTCTCTTACAAAATTACAACTAAATAGACTTTGTAGTCTAATTATTTTTTTTACACTATTTTTAGCTCCAGAATAATGTTTAATTAATTTACTATTATGTTTCAATGTAATATCAATATCATCTTTAGACAATGCCATACAACGTATTACTTCATGAATTTTAAAAAATTCACTTTTTTCAGTTTTCATAAATTTTTGACGAACAGGAATATTATAAAACAAATCACATACTATTACACTAGTACCTACAGGATGAGATGTTGGTTTTGATATAATTATATTGTTATATCCTTCTGAATACAAAAACCATGCTTCACTACTATTTTTAGTACGAGATATCAGAGTCATACGTGAAATAGAAGAAATACTAGATAATGCTTCACCACGAAAACCTAAACTATTTATTGTTTCTAAATCATTTAAAGAAAATATTTTACTAGTAGCATGACGTAATATGGCCATATTTAAATTTTTTTTACTCATTCCAAAACCATTATCAGAAACACTTATTAACTGTCTTCCACCATTTTCAATATTTATTGAAATATTAGTAGCACCCGAATCTATACTATTTTCCATCAGTTCTTTTACTACTGAACAAGGACTATCAATAATTTCTCCTGCAGAAATTTGACTAATTACTTCCATAGGAAGTATTCGAATTATCATAATTGATTCTCATAAAAGTATTTAATTTATATGAAATATTTTATTAATATTTAAAAATAAATATTAATTAATTTACTTTTTATAATGTTTTATTTTTTTAAATAAAAAAGATGGATACTAAGAAATATTTTTAATGTAATATTCATAACATATAAAATAATTATTAATATAATAATATATTTAAATAATTATTTAACTAATTATGTATTAAATGTAATAATATATTAAATATACAGATATATTTATATTAAAAGAGATAATATATATCTTATTGATTCACTTTGTTATTGCGCCATAAATTATAAAAATTAATTAAACCATTAGTAGAAGTATCATAACTTAAAGTTTTTTTATTTTTTTTAAGATCAGTTAAAATTTGATGAGCTGTCTTTTTACCTAATTCTACACCCCATTGATCGAAACTAAAAACATTAAATATTACACCTTGCGTGAAAATTTTATGTTCATACATTGCAATCAATGCACCTAAATTATAAGGTGTAATTTTTCTTAACAAAATTGAATTTGTTGGAATATTTCCTCTAAGCGTTTTATATGAAAAGTTATCTATTATTTTTTGTTTGCTATCAGCATAATTGATATTATTATCTTGAATATCTTTTATTTTGTTACCAAATGCTAATATTTTAGTTTGTGCAAAAAAATTAGACAATAATTTTTCATGATGATCATGCAACTCATTATGACTAATAATAGGAGCAATAAAATCACAAGGAATTAATTTAGTTCCTTGATGGATTAGTTGATAAAAAGCATGTTGACCATTAGTTCCTGGTTCTCCCCAAATAATAGGTCCTGTTTGATATGTAATAGATTTTCCATTGCGATCTATATTCTTTCCATTTGATTCCATATTACCTTGTTGAAAATAAACAGAAAAAAGATGCATATATTGATCATAAGGGAAAATAGCTTCTGTTTCTGAACAGAAAAAATTATTATACCAGATACCTATAAGAGCTAATAGTACTGGAATATTTTTATTAAATGGAACTTCAGAAAAATGTCTGTCCATGTCATAAGCTCCATTTAATAATTTAGAAAAATTTTTAAAACCAATAGATAATACAATAGATAAACCAACAGCAGACCAAAGCGAATAACGACCTCCTACCCAATCCCAAAATTTAAAAATATTTTCTATATCAATACCAAAATGTATTACTTTTTTTACATTCATTGATATAGCAATAAAATGTTTTCTGATATTTTTTATATTACTCGTATGTTTTAAAAACCAATTTCTAACAGAATACGCATTAGTCATCGTTTCTTGAGTGGTAAAAGTTTTTGACACAATAAGAAATAAAGTAGTATCATAAGATATTTTTTTTAAAACTTCGGAAACGTCCGTACCATCTATATTAGATACATAATGTATATTTAAATGATTCTTATAAGGACGAAGAGATTCTGTTACCATATGAGGTCCTAAATCTGAACCTCCAATACCAATATTTACTATATCAGTAATAGCTTTACCAGTACAACCTGTCCAATGACCATTAATAACTAGTTCTGAAAAATATTTCATTTTTTTTAAAACAAGATCTATATCCAACATAATATTTCTTCCATCTACTATAATTGGATTATTTATTTTATTTCTTAATGCAATATGCAATACTGCACGATTTTCTGTTTGATTTATCTTATCTCCACAAAACATAGCTTTAATAGCACTAAGTAAATCTACTTCTTTAGCTAAATCTAATAATCTTGATATAGTTTCATCAATAATTAAATTTTTGGAAAAATCTATCAATATTTCATTATTAAAATTAATTGAAAACTTTTTAAAACGTTGATTATCTTTTAAAAATAAATCTGATATATGAATATCTTTTATTTTTTTAAAGTGATGTTGCAATTCTTTCCAAGCAATAGTTTTAACAGGATTAATATTTTTCATATATACTCTTTAATATTTTAAAAATGAATAGAAGAATTTTTATTCTTAAAAAAATAATATTAATTTGATATTTTTTTATACCTAGTCTTGTACCAAAAAAAAATTTTTCAATTATTAAATTATCTGAAAATATTGTTTTATTCTTTTGAAATAAATTTATAACTATAGATTCAAAATAAAATATCCCATTTGTTTAATTTTTAACAATACAATGTTGTTTTTTATAATATTATCTTCTTCCTATATCCATTTTTTAATAACTCTTTTTCTCATTAGCAAAACTATAACTAATCCAATAATTTCAATATTACTAATATAATGCGATCCTACTAAAATTTGAATTAAAAAATTAAAATTAATATTAAAAAAACCATATGATACGTTCTTTTCTTGAAAAAATATTAGGCATTTTGCATTACTGATAGATGTAGAGAATATAAATCACCAGATATATAAAGTATTTTATGTAATGTTGCATTGCAAGGCATATGCACTCTATAATAATAACCTAATATAATATGGACTATTATATACATATTACTATAAAATAAATGTGATGAATATTCATCACCAACTAATAATGATTCTAATGAATAAAAATATTTTTTAGCTTGATATAAATTATTTTGGGTTATATAAAAAAATTGACTAATAAGTTAATCACAAGGAAAAACTATATTGTTAGTATAAACATTAATTTTACATGCTTTACTATATAATTTTTGTGTAAAAAATCATTAAATGTAGAATATTTTTTCATATTTAATTTCTTTTCTTCTGTCATGTTAGCTTGATAATGCCAAACAAAAAACGAATAAATATTTAATTAATCCATCCCAATTTTTTTAGCTATCAATTCTATTAATTCTCTTGAATATTTTTTGTAATAAAATATAACACTGTAATACTATATAATTAAACATAGGATCAACCTTAACTAAAGTATTATCTTTAATACTTTAAAAATATATTTTTTAAAATTAAGTATTTATCAATAAAAAAATTTACTATAATTAATTTTAAAATCAATATATATACTTATATATCAACATAAGAGTATTAATCTTTAAATGTTAATTTGTCTATAAATATTATAATATATTCATAAATAAGATTATTTGATACATATTATAATGATATATATATCATTATATGATATTCAATAAAATAACGATCTGTATGTTATTAAACAATAATATATATTTTTATCATTATCAATATTACTAAATATTTTTTATATTATAAAAATAAAATGGATAAAAAAAATAATCTTATTTGGATTGATTTAGAAATGACAGGACTCAATCCAAATAAAAATAGAATTATCGAAATTGCTACTATAATAACAGATAAAAATTTAAAAATTTTATCTATAGGTCCTGTAATAGCAATATATCAATCCCAAAAAATATTAAAATATATGGATAAATGGAACACAGCAACACACACAAAAAGTGGTTTAATAAAAAGAGTACAAAAAAGCCAATACAATGAACAATATGCTGAAACTAAAACTATTAATTTTTTAAAAAAATGGACTTTATTTAATACTTCTCCAATGTGTGGTAATAGCATTCATCAAGATAGACGTTTCTTATACAAATATATGCCTCAATTAGAAAAATACTTTTACTACAGACATGTTGATGTCAGCACTATTAAAGAACTAATATTATTTTGGAAACCTAATATTTTAAAAAGATACAGAAAAAAAAATAATCATTCAGCATCAGAGGATGTTAAAAATTCAATAAAAGAACTATTGTATTATCGAAAATGTTTTATAAAAAAATAAAATTCTTACTAATCAAAAAAGAAAAAATGCATTTTTTATGATGTTTAGTATGAATAAATACTTGAATACATATAAATATTTTTATATAATAAAAATACATTATGTTTATAATAAAACATTATTTTTTAATCAATTACATTCTTGCGGGAATAGCTCAGTTGGTAGAGTACAACCTTGCCAAGGTTGGGGTCGCGAGTTCGAATCTCGTTTCCCGCTATTAATATTAATATATTGTATTACAATAAACATAGATACAATATTATATATTTTTTTATAAATAAATTAATTGGATTATGTTAATTTTTATGACATTTTCTATATGTACAGAAATCACTGATAAAAATATAAATAAAAATATTTAATACAAGAAAAATAAAAGTAATAATATAAAACAAT
>DATLVK010000078.1:0-2224 GCA_035577605.1 Buchnera sp. (in: enterobacteria)
AATTATCTGAAATTTTTAAAATATATTTTTTTAAAAAATTACCAAGATATACATACATTATATAATAATTCATTATTATTAATAATAGTATGTTTTAAAAATAAATATGAATAATATTTTAAATTTTTTCTATATTATATAATTCTAAATTTATGTTCAAAATATTTATCTAATTATTTAATAATTACAATATTAAGTTGATGTGATCATTGTATTTTAATACATATTGAAGATAAAATAATTAAATTATATAATTTAGTTATTTATACGGTATTGTACTGATATTAAGACATAAATATCTCGTTCTTGATTATTAATGCAGTGTATCATATTAAATGTTATTTAATAAAATGTTTGTAATATATTACCATACAATACTTATAAGGATAATGTTCAGTTATTATATGTATTTTTTTAATTATATTTAGAATTAATTATTTTGATCAGTTAGCAGCATGTGTTACATATAATAAAAAAATTGATTTTATTCTTGTATGTTTAAAAAATTACTTAAATATTTTTATTATTAATTAGGATTAATATTATGTTTACTGGAATAGTTCATGGTATTGCAACAATTTTTAGTATTAAAGGAAACAATGAATTTTTTACATATGGTATTAAATTTCCTATTGGTTTATTAAAAAAAATAAAAATAGGAGCTTCTATAGCAAATAATGGTTGTTGTTTAACAGTTAAATATATAAAAAATAATATTGTTTTTTTTGATTTAATTAAAGAGACATTAGAATGTACTAATTTAGGTTTATTAGCACTAGGTGACAAAATTAATGTTGAAAGATCCGCAAAATTTGGAGACGAAATAGGAGGACATATTTTATCTGGTCATATTATAACTACAGCTACTATTGTAAATATATTACTATTTAAAAAAAATAGAGAGATATGGTTTTTTATAAAGAAAAAACGCATTATGAAATACATTTTATATAAAGGATTCATTTCTATTGATGGGGTAAGTTTGACTATAGGAAAAGTAGTGGATAATAAATTTTGTGTATATTTGATTCCTGATACAACCTCGCATACAACATTAGGAAATAAAAGTATAGGTGATATAGTCAATGTCGAAGTAGACTATTATACAAAATTATTGATAGATAATTCAGATAAAATATTGTTAAAATAAATTTTTAAGAAAAAATGAATAAATATTATTTTATTTTTAAAAGAATTTAATAAATATAATATGCTAATAAAGATTAATATTATATTTTTATTTTAACCTTTTAAAATATTTACATTATTTGATATCATACTATCTATGGTAATTTAATTATTATTAAGATTTATTATATATAATATAAATATAATACTGTAAATATCAGATTTACATAAATTATCAATTTTTTTTAGTAATATTTCTTGTAATTAATTAAAAATATCACGTATGTAAAATTTCATTGACTATATTTTTAATATACAATATAAATATATTCATTATGTATTTTTATAATATTAACACAATTAATTATATTACATATTATTCGATATATTTAATAAATGTAATATATATTGAATATGTTATTTTAACATATATTCCTTTTATCTTCTAATTATTATAATTATTATGACAACACAAGATTATTTATTAAAGTTTCGACGAGTTAATTCTTTAGACAGTCTTGAAAAACTATTTGATCATCTTAATTATTCTTTACTAAATGATCATGATTTAATTAATATGTATAGAGCAGCGGACCATAGAAGAGCTGAATTAGCTTCTGGTGGTCAATTATTTGATTTAGGTTGTGTACCTAAATTTATATGGCATTATGTATTATAAAAATAATATATTATAGAAAATAAATTTAATTTTCTTCAGATACAGAAGGAAATATTGTATTATTATTACAATATAAAATAATATTACTAAATTAGCAATTTACTATTATTATGTATAGGAATTATTTTATAAATAAAATTTACTTATTGTAAATAAACAATTTTAATATTTGATGATTAAAATTAGTATTTATTTTTGAGTGTAATATGATTGATTATTTTGTTTTATTTATTAGTAATGTGTTTATTAATAATTTTATTTTAGTACAATTTTTAGGTATTTGTCCTTTTATTGGAGCTTCAAAAAGAATTGAAACAGCGATAGGAATTAGTTTGGCTACTACTTGTGTGATTACTGTATCGGTTATTTTATCTTGGTTAGTGAATTATTATATTTTATTACCATTTAATTTACTAT
>DATLVK010000079.1:0-3342 GCA_035577605.1 Buchnera sp. (in: enterobacteria)
AAAAAAACACAACTGAAATTGATAAAAAAGAAAAAAAAATAATAGATCTAGAAAAAAACATATTAAATATCAAAAATGACATCAATAATATACAACTACGAGGACAAGCAGAAATAGAGAATATAAGAAAAAAAAGCGAAAAAGATATAAAAATAATTAAAAATACACAATTAAAAGAATTTTCAAAAAAAATACTACCTATTATTGATGCTTTAGACGAAATATGTACTATATCTGCTCAAAATAAAATACAAGAAACAACTATGATTCAAGGTATTATTCTAACTCGAAAATCTATGTTGAACATTATTCAAAAATTTGGAATAAAAAGAGAAGGAGAAAAAAATACAATATTTCAACCAAATTTACATCAGTCTGTATCAAGTAAAATATCTGAAACAATACAATCTAATCATATTACTGCTGTTATTAAACATGGCTATACATTAAATGGCATTTTGTTAAGAAAAGCGATAGTTGAAACATCTCTTTAAATCTTTCGATATCTTCGTTAAGTTAATAATATTATTAAATAAAAAAAGTTTACTTTGATTAAAAAAACCAATTAATAGGAGTTTTACCTTGTTCAATTAATATCTGATTAGTAGTAGAAAAATGGCGGCATCCAAAAAATCCACGATAAGCTGATAACGGTGATGGATGCGACGCCTGTAAAATAAAATGTTTATTATCATTTATAATACTAGACTTACTTTTTGCTTCACTTCCCCACAATAAAAATACAACACCGTGTAAATGTTGATTTATTACTTCAATTACTTTGTCTGTAAAAAATTGCCAACCTATCTGAGCATGAGAACCTGGCTTACCAGATTCAACCGTTAAAATAGTGTTTAATAATAATACACCCTGACTTGCCCAATGCTTAAGAAATCCACTTTGAAAAACATAACCTGGAGATATATCATTAGATAATTCTTTATATATATTTTTTAAAGAAGATGGAATCATTGTACCTATATTAACAGAAAAAGCTAAACCATTTGCTTGATTATAATTGTAATACGGATCCTGTCCAATAATTACTACTTTAACGGAAGTAAACTTAGTCAAAAAAAATGCTGTAAAAATTTCTCGATTAGGAGGATATATTATTTTTTTTAACCGTTCATTAGATAAAAAATGTAATATATCTAAGAAATAAGCTTTTTTTTTTGACTACTTAATACATCATACCAATCTAAAATATTTTTCGACATAAAGACTCCAATGTTCACAAAATAAAAAATAGATATTTAATCTATAAAAAATAATAATATTTTTATTTGATGTATTTAAATGTTTTTTAAAAAATAATTAAAAATTTAATTAAATTATGTCTTGCTGATATCAAATTTAACCTTTAATATAAAATGAAAACGTCTATTAAAATAAATATTTATGATATAAAAAATAATGAGGGAAAAATGGTTCTAGTTACTCAAAAAGCACCTGATTTTACTGCTCCAGCAGTTTTGCATAATGGTGATATTATTGAAAATTTTAATTTTAGAAAATATACTGCGGGCAACGCAACAGTATTATTTTTTTGGCCTATGGATTTTACATTTGTATGTCCATCAGAAATCATAGCATTTAATCAATTTTACGAAGAATTTAAAAAAAGAAAAGTAAAAATAGTTGGAGTATCTTTTGATTCAGTATTTGTACATAATGCTTGGCGTAATACTCCAATAAATAAAGGCGGAATTGGAGTCATTCAGTATGTAATGGTTTCGGATATAAAAAGAAATATACAAAAAATGTATGATGTTGAACATCCTAATTTAGGTATGGCACTCAGAGCATCTTTTTTAATTGATCAAAATGGTACTATTTACCATCAAGTAATTAATGATTTACCTTTTGGTAGAAATATAAAAGAAATATTACGTATGATTGATGCCAAGCAGTTTCATGAACAAAACGGTTTAGTATGCCCTGCGCAATGGGAAAAAGGAAAAGATGCTATGGAACCTACTCCTATTGGAGTATCTAAATATCTTAATAAAAATAGAAATTATTTATCTTAAAATGATAATATAAAATACTGATTACCTGTATCATATTTATTTTAAAATATGCATTATATAAAATATATATGTTAAAAAAACTATATAATCATTAACTAATAATATAATGCATATTTTATACATGCTTATTTACAATTTTTAAATGAAGCTACTATCATCTGACACATCAATATCAGTATCTATATCATCATTATTTAATTCAACATTATTAGAATCAATATTCTCATGAATATTAGAGTTATTTTGATGAACATAATGACTGTTAACATCGTGGTTATCTAAATGTGAATCTAAGTTAGCTATAGAAGAACTATTAATATTATTAAATAAATCCTCTTCAGTACTCTTATGTTGAAAAAGATTCATCAACATATTTCCCATCACTATACCACCAGCAACACCAGTTGCTGTTTGTAAAGCACTTCCAAGAAAACTACTGACATTACTAGAACTACCAATTGTTCCTACATTTCCAGTAGGTACTGTAGCACCTGTTGGTAACGGATTATAATCCTGTTTCCCAACATTATTTCCCCAAGTATTTTTATTGTTGTTAGATTGAGATCCTATGTTGTTAGAACCAAATAAACCAGATAAAAAACTAGTAGTACTATTTTTTTTATCTTTTTCTTTCATTAATGATATTTCATTTTCTAATTGACTAATGCGTTCGTTTAGTTTTTTAATTGCTTCTTCTTGTACTAAAATAATTTGAGTCATATAATATGGAGCATTATATTGTTTAATTAATAAATCTTGAATTAATTTTTCAGCTGATATATCTCGTACAGAAGATTTTTTTTCTACGTGTTCTAATCTATTAAATAGATTTTCTATTAAAACTCTTTCATTTTGTTCCATAATTAACCTATTATCAATAATTAATATTTAACCATAATACATGGCTGATATTATTTAAATAATTATTTTGATCTTAATTTAAAATATACATATCAACAGAATAAAACAATTTTAATTCTCAATATTAAATCAATACATTATATAACTAAATAACAATACTAATATAATATGTATAAAAAATATACTAATATTTCATTAACGAAAATATATAAAAAACTGCAATATATCTTATACATAAAAAATTCATTGTTAATGATAAATATTCTTTATGTTATAATTTTAATAAAAATTTAAAATGTAATATATATTATCAATAATTAATATTATCTAATAATAATACATTATTAAAACAAAATTGATATTTATCAAAAAAATATTTTTCAATATATATACAATTAAATTAAAGACTAGACATAATAACATAATTTATGATAAAAAAATAAAAATG
>DATLVK010000080.1:0-5009 GCA_035577605.1 Buchnera sp. (in: enterobacteria)
GATCGAGATTCTTCAGTAGAAAGATTGACTCCTGGCCAAGCAACAATCCATATCCATTGTTTAAATATAGGAATAGATTGACTAATAATATTTTCTTCTTCAATAATTAACTGTATTCCTCCAAGATAGGATGGTGCGACATTATCATAATGTATGCTACCAGATATATTTCCTTCTAATTTCCCCATTAAAATTAATAGTTCTGTTTTGTTCATAAGTTTGTTACAAAACTCATTAATTGCAACTAATGAAGCAACTATAGAACATGCACTAGATCCTAAACCAGATCCAATTGGCATATTTTTTTCTAAAGTGATAGTCAGTGGAATCTTTTTTCCAATTATTTTACAAAATTGATACCAACATTGCCATACAATATTTTTTTTATGATCTAATGGCAATTCATTAGCGAATTGTCCTTTATTAATTAAATGGAATTGTTCTGATGGTGTAATTTCTACGATATCTCCTAAGATGCTTCCATCTGTAGGAGATACAGCTGCACCTAAAATATCGAATCCAACTCCTACATTTCCGATAGAAGCAGGAGCGAAAATTTTTATCATTTTTATACTCCTAACTTACATGATAACGTACGTAATAAATCGGAAAAAACACCCGCTGCAGTTACGTTGTTTCCTGCACCGTATCCTCTTAATACTAATGGTATTGGTTGGTAGTACTTACTATAAAAAGCTAATGCATTTTCTCCATTTTTTATTTTATAAAAAGGATCATTTTCATCTACTGAATCGATTTTTACTTGGCATTGACCTGTTTGGTTTATTATTCCTATAAAACGTAATACTTTCCCTTCATTTTTTGCTTTTTTTACTCGCAAAGCAAATATAGAATCTAGTTCTTTTAACTTTTTCATAAAGGTTTCTACATTTGGAATACTTTGGAATTCATCAGGTAATAAATTTTCAATTTTAATATCTTTTAATTCTATTTGATATCCTACTTCTCGAGCTAAAATTAGTAATTTTCGTGCGACGTCTATTCCTGATAAATCATCACGAGGATCAGGTTCAGTAAAACCTATTTCTTTAGCTTTTTTTGTTGCTTGAGATAAAGATATTCCTTCTTCCAATTGACCAAAAATAAATGATAAAGAACCTGATAAAATACCTCTAAAATGAATTAATTTATCTCCAGTATTTAATAAATTTTGAAGATTATCTATAACAGGCAGTCCAGCTCCTACATTAGTATCATATAAAAATTTTTTTTTAAATTTGACTGAAGTTTCTCTTATATTTTTATAATATGTTAGATCACTAGTATTTGCTTTTTTATTAGCACTAACTACATGAAATCCATGAGAAAGAAAATTAGTGTATTGATAAGATATATTTTCATCTGCTGTACAATCAATTACAACAGGATTAATTAAATGATTTTCTTTAACAGCATGGATTATTTTTTTTATAGTAAAAGAATTATTTTCTTTTGCAAAAACTGTATTCCAATTGTTTAATTCAATTCCTTGTGTATTGATTAATAATTTTTTGGAATTAGCTATTCCACATATTTTTAAAT
The DNA here is from genome assembly GCA_035577605.1 of Buchnera sp. (in: enterobacteria). Classification (GTDB taxonomy): domain Bacteria; phylum Pseudomonadota; class Gammaproteobacteria; order Enterobacterales; family Enterobacteriaceae; genus Buchnera_C. The sequence continues at coordinate 1,543 of DATLVK010000080.1, forward strand.
CTATTTTTTTTTCTTTTAGCCAGTTTTTTTGATGATAAAATTGTTTTAGTAGTGTGCTTCCAATTCCACCAATTCCTATTAAAAATACTTCAATTATTTGATTAGTATTAAATAGAATGTGATGTACTGTACGTATTGCCTTAATGACATCAGAATTTTCAATAATTGCTGAAATAGAATTATCAGATGATCCTTGTGCTATACCAGAAACATTAATGTTAGCATGTGCTAGAGCTGAAAAAAAGTATGCAGAGATATATGGTTTAGTGCTTAGGCGAGTGCCTACTACTGATATAATTGCTAATTTTTTTACGATATTTAAAGATTTTAATAATCCATTTTTTAATTCAAGACGAAATTCGTCTTCTAATATATGTTTAGTACGTATAGTGTCTTTTTCTGATATACAAAAACTGATTCTGTGTTTAGAAGATGATTGTGTAATCAGTATTGTCCACATTTTATTATAAGACATAGTAGAAAACACCCGAGATGCCATTCCTACCATATCTTTCATACCTGGTCCTGAAATATGAAACATAGCTATATTTTCAAGGTGAGTGATTCCTTTTATGCAATGTATTGCTTCTTTATTTTCAGAACAAATTAATGTTCCTACAGAATCAGGTTTAGATGTATTTTTAATTAAACAAGGAATTTTAAATTCAGCTATTGGTGAAATAGTACGTGGATGCAATATTTTTGCACCAAAATAAGATAGTTCCATTGCTTCTTGGTAGGATAGAGATTTTAATAATCTTGCATCTGGTACTTGTTTTGGATCACAAGTATAAATTCCATCTACATCTGTCCAAATTTCGCAGTAATCTGCATGTAAACAAGAAGATAAAATTGCAGCTGAATAATCTGAACCATTCCGACCTAATACTACTAATTCTCCTTTTTTGTTGCCAGCTATAAAACCAGACATCAGAATAGTATGATTTTGGGGAATATTCATAGCATCAATACGTTTTTTTGATTTAATAATATTAATTTTAGAATCTAGATAACTTCCTATACTAAGTAAATTTTTTACTGGATCAATAATAGTAATTTTATGATTACGAGCTTTTAGTATTCCATTCATAATAGCCACTGATAATATTTCACCAAGGCAAATTATTTTAGCATAAATATTATCTGGACATTGACCTAATAAGCTCACTCCATAAAGATTGTTTTTTAATTGAATAAATTTGTCATTGATAATTATTTTTAATTCTTTGTAAGGAAATTTATTTTGTATTGGTTTTATTTTTTCTAATATTTGTAAAAAAATATGTTCGGTTTCATAGATATTTAGTTCAATATTTTCTTTCTTAATAGTATTTTCAATCATATTAACTAAACGATTAGTCACTGTTGTGGGAGCCGATAGTACGATTCCCACTTGTTCATATTTAATTTTACTTTCAATAATATTAGCTACGTGTAAAAATCGTTCTGCATTAGCTAGTGAAGTGCCACCGAATTTTAACATACGCATAGTTTTAATTCTCCTAAATTTATGCCAAAAAAAAGCCGCATTAGTTATGATGCGAGCTTTTATATTTTTTATAAAGTGTAATTCTAATAATATATATATTTTTTTACATATCGGATAATTAGCATACATATTGAATCTTTTTAAAAATGTTTTTATAAAATAAATATTTTTTATGTATTATTTTTATTTTTTATTATTAATAAATAATATCATTAATAATGAAAGATATTTATAATATTAACATATATTTATATTTTATTCTTTATTTTACTTATGTATTGTTATGAGATTTAATTTTTATTATTTTAGCTTAACATATATAGTAGTAATTGTTCAGATTTAATTTATATATATATGTATATTAAAATTATTATTTTTTGAACAATTGATACAATAGTTTTATATTTGATATATAAAAATTTATATATTAAATATAAGATGAACACTATAGATTATATTATAGTTTAAAATAAACTATTTTTTATAAAAAAATTTTTGATTAAATCATACCAATTAGGTCATTGATTATGTTTTCTATCAAATTTATTTTTTACACATTATATTAATTGTTATGAAACATACAGTGAAAATTATTATTTCTGAATCAGAATTACATGCGCGTATTAATGAATTAGGAAAACAAATTACCGATAATTATAAAAACAGAAATAGTAATGTTGTATTAGTAGGTTTGTTACGGGGTTCTTTTATTTTTATGGCTGATTTATGTCGTGCGATTCATATTGCTCATGAAGTAGATTTTATAACGACTTCTAGTTATGGGCGAGGTATGTTATCTAGTCAGGATGTCAGAATTTTAAAGGATTTAGATGAAGATATTTTTGGTAAACATGTATTAGTTGTTGAAGATATTATCGATTCTGGAAATACTTTAAGTAAAGTATTGACAATATTAGAACTTAGAAAACCAAAATCTTTAGCGGTGTGTACATTATTAGATAAACCTGATTGTCGAGAAGCAAATATTGTTGTAGATTATGTTGGTTTTTCTATGCCTAACGAGTTTATGGTAGGATATGGAATTGATTATGCACAATGTTATCGTCATTTGCCTTATATCGGAAAAGTTGTTTTATTTAATAAATAACAGTGTGGTCATTTGGTATGAATCATGCTGATTCTATTTGTATAAAATAAATTGACAGAATATATAATATTTATTGATAAAAAATAATTTTACATATATTGAAAATATAACAGAATTAATATTTATTAATTAAGTATTTGATATTATTTTTTATAAAGTAATAATGTCACTTTTTAATTAATAATTACTGAGTAAATTTATAAGTGAAATAGGATTTATTCCCATTTCACTAATAATAAATTATTTAAAACGATTTAACCGGACATTTGTTTTTTTCGAATTTCTTCTAATGTTTTACAATCAATACATAGATTAGCTGTTGGTCGCGCTTCTAATCTGCGAATGCCTATTTCAATACTACAAGTATCACAATATCCAAAATCTTTATTTTCAACTTTTTTTAAAGTGTTTTGTATCTTTTTTATTAATTTTAATTCTCTAGCTCGATTTCTTAGTTCTATGCTAAATTCTTCCTCTTGTGTTGCTCGGTCGATGGGATCTGGAAAGTTACTAGCTTGGTCTTTCATATATGGAGTAGTATGATTTGTTTCATTTTGTAATTGATATTTCCAGGCTTCTAGTATTTTTTTAAAATGGTGAATTTGATTTTTATTCATATATTGTTCATTTTTTTTTGCTTGGTACGGTAAAACTCCAGCCATAGCAAGAATACTTAACGATGATGTTTTTTTATTTCGTTCTTTTTTCATATTTTTTCCTATAGAACATATTTTATAAAGTTAAACAGAGATTAATGTAAATAAAGTATGCTTTACTATATAATGAGATGGTGTATGTTTTAGTAGTACTTTTATTGATCATATTAATACTGTTATTTATAAAAAATATTTTTACATTATTAGTTCATGA
>DATLVK010000081.1:0-4389 GCA_035577605.1 Buchnera sp. (in: enterobacteria)
TATTTTTACTAAATCGACATGTAATTATATTGCTTTTTATTTTAGGAAATAATGCTCTAATTACAGTATTATCTATACGGATAACTGTTTTTTCATAAAATGATACATTATCTAAAAATTCTATAAATATTTTTTTAAAATTATTAAATATATTTTTATATGTTTCCATGTGATTGGTTTCTATATTTGTAATGATTCTAATTATTAGTTTTAAATATAAAAAAGATAAATTACTGTTATTTATTGCTATTATTAAATATTTACTCATGCGTAATTTATCATGTGGTTGGATAGATTTTATAATACCATGATGTATATAAATAGGATCTAGATCATTTTCGAATGTATATCAAATATCATTGATATGGTATTTATTTATTTTTCTAATATTTTTATGTTAAAAATATATTTTTACTTCGATATTAATTAATTTTTCTGTAATATGATTCTGTGTTAAGTCAGATCCACTAAATACGTATCCTTTTAAAACTAAAATTTCGTCTGTATCATTCATGCCTGAACCTATAATTCTAAAAAAATAAATATGTTGTATGTTATTGATTTTAAGAATTATATGGTATAGTGGTTTTAATTGATATTTATTCATATTTTCTTATGGGATTATCTACTACTTCTGTATTTGATAGATTCCTAAAGAATATTTGTATATTTTAGATAAAAATCTGTTAGTGAGTCCTGTAATTCTATTTTATTCACGAACAAGTAATGGGATATTATATAATATTATAGCTAATCCTCTAATTTTAATATGTATTCTCCTATTTTTAATATAATATTATGTTTTTTTTATAATAAATAATTTTTTAAAAAATAAATATAAAATTTTTATTAATGCTATATTTTGGAAGTAATATCAATTTCATGTAAGCTGTAGTCCTGATTTAACTAATATTCTATATTATTAGGTACTCAGAAATAATAAGTCCAGGAAATATATGTCCTTCTATTTTATCTGCTATCATTATAATTTTTTTATTTGATTTTTTTAAAAATCCTATTTTTTAAATCTTATTTTGAAATCTGTTTTTAATATTAATATAATAGCAATAGAAAATATTATTAAACTAGATCCACTATAGCTAATAACAAGTAAAGTTAATCCTGTATTTGTAAAAAATCACTAGTTGTGCTGATATGAATTAATATTTGAGAATTAAACTATGTAGCAAAAGTACATGCTAAAATTCCAGAGAATTCTTAATTAATCTTAAATACTTTTTGACTGATATACATAGCTCTAAAAGAAATAAAAAATAGTATTAATAATGTGATAAATGTACCTATATATCTACATTTTTTTCTTATAATAGAAAAAATAAAATAAGTATGTAATTGAGATGAATATTCCAGTTTTTGTATTAAATTTTCTAATCTTGATTCTGGTATTATCCTCTGGATAAAGCTATTAATGATTTTGTTAATTAGTAAGTATTACCAAAAAGATTTTTTCATGGATTCCAAAATAATAGTATACGTTATGAACGATAAAGATTGGTAATAATGGACTTTAATGTGATTATTATCCTGGAAATAATAATTATTTAAAATGGTTAAAATTTAGCTCCAGATAAAGAAATATAGATAGGCAAGTAATAAAGAAAATAATAATAGTTTCTCAATTAGGTTGCGTCAGTAGCAATATAGATAGTTAATATAGTTAACATACCTATTAGTTTAGTAGATGGCTAAAAATCGTTGCATATTTTTTATTTTTTCTAGATAAGTAGATAAAAAAATAGCGTTAATTGAATACATTTTGTAGATTATACATAAAGTATTTCTATAGTTAATTATCTAGAAAATTCATTTATTTGAATATCCATTAATAGAACTATCAATAAACTTAAGATAGAAGATAATAGTAAGATATTACTATTTTTATTCTAACAGCAAATAGATATACTAAAAGTAATAATAGATATACTCAGGGTAATCACTACATATAAAATTTCTTGTTTAATATAAAAAAATAGATTTTCATATAAATAAAATGCTATAGGTATAGAAGTAGCAATAATTACAATCATACTTGTAAACATTAAGATAACTAATAATTATATGAGTATTCAATGCTATAAGTGAGCATATATAGTTTTAGGATATTTTTTAATTTTTTTTAATAGAGATATTTTTTGTTAATAATATTAACCTAATTCCTTAGATGATTTTTGTAAATAAATTTCCTGGTTCTGTAAAGCTACTAAATTAATCTAGATTTCTACATGTAGGAGACAATAATATTGTTTTACTAAATTCTATTTTTTTGTAATTAACATTAACGATTCTTTTAAAGAGTTAGTCAATATAAATTTTTTAGAATAAATTTTATAGAGATTTAATCTATCTTTTCCATAATAGTATGACAATATATTCGTATTATTAAAATAATAATTGAGAGAAATAAATTAGAATTTTCCCCATCGCTACTTAATGGTAACCAAATAATTCCAGAAACATTTTTTTTAAATTTTTGAGATCTGTAAGAGTGCTATTTACATTAGTTATTTTAGGATTATCAATCCATTTGATTCCTTTTTTATGTATTATTTTAAAACAGTAGAGTAATCTAGAAAAGTATTGTAAAAATTATAGGACATCTCGAATTTACCATAAGAAAATCAGATTCTAATATCCATTTTTAGTTTTCGAATCTCATATGGTATACGATACGAATTTTGGTAATTTATTAATATTTTAGGAAAAATAGCAAAATCTATAATGAGAACTGGTATTTTTTACATATAAAAAAATGAATACAGGAGAGACTAGTAATACTCATTTTTAAAAGTAATATTTTTTTAGGATAATTATTCATAATTAACATATTTTAAATATCGTTAGTCTAATTTTTATAAATATGAAAGAGATAATAGAGAATATTACTATCAATCGAGGTTCAGGAAACCTTATAATTTTTAGTGACGGTAAAGAGGAGCTATTTTAATAAATATTTTTTAAAATAAAAAAATATTTATATATTAATAGATCAAGTGTCTATTACAAATATTTCTAAAATAATAAAAAATAATTCTTTGTTAATATAATAGAGTTAGTACCTAATACTTTTCTTAAAGTAAGAGTAATTGTATTACTTATAAAGATTTGAGTAAGATAAGTATGAAACTATAGGAATTCTAATCCTAATTTTATTGTTATAGTACAAAAAATTATTATTTCATCAAATTATTTTAGTATTAACATGTTAAAGTAGTCAGAACATTCTATTTTCCGGAGAATAAGATATACATATTAAGCCAGTAGTAACAAATATTACTAATATGATAATAAGTCTATCTAATCTAGAGAATTACTTAAGTTGACGGCATTACTAGTGCTCAAAATAACAAAATAAGATACAATAAAGTACTAAACTTGAGTGTAGCATGTCATATTTTTACTGATAAATATTTCTAATATTGGGGAAATACCAATTATTTCTAAAAACCACATGAATATTGTTAATGAAAATACTATTAGAAATAATAGTGTAAATGTATATTTTAAAGATAATCCTACTTAGAATAGGTATTCTTATTTTTTAAAATGAGAATAAGACTATGATTTCTAATCACTTGTTTGACATTGAGTAATATTAATTTGTTAATAATATAAGGACTAATTAATAAAGTGATTATAAATTCTGTAAATTAATCATTAATAGTATAAAATATTTTATTATGAAAAAGATTAAATGTAGGATATATAGTAGATAAGTGTTGAGTTAGTAATAGTACATTTTTATTCTTTAATATTGCTTGTACAATTATTTCCATTTTTTTACTTCGAGAAATTTTTATTAAAATAGTAATTTTTTGTTTTTTATTAATATTTTGACATGATCGATTAATAATCTTTTTTTTGAAAATGTTTATTATTTTATTTAATTTACTAATTTTCAATTAGTAATTTTAGAAATTTTTCTAAAAACATAGAAATCATATTTTTTCTAACAAACACGTTATTATATGTGATTTAAATAATATTCACAATTGTCTTCAACTATTTAATAGTTTTTATGTTTTTTACCTGATATTAGTATATTATCTTGATGTATTGCATATGATATTGCATATTGTATTAATAGTATCTCAATTTTCTTTACAGACAAAATACACTATATTGACTTTTTACAATTTTCTCTTATGGTTTTTAATATATTTTTAAGTGCATCAGGTATATAAATATAATTGACAAAGATGGTAGAGAATCTGTTACTTTCAATGTTTGAATGTATCCTCATATTAGTTTTAATAACTTTGAAGCAAAACAATTTTTGTGTTTTTTTATTGCAAGAGAAGTAGTATCATTTAATTTTAATTTTTTAGGCCATCTTATTTCTGTTTTATTATATTTATTAATAATAATTTT
>DATLVK010000082.1:0-6611 GCA_035577605.1 Buchnera sp. (in: enterobacteria)
TATTATATATAATATAAGGTTAAATATAGATCGTAAAGATATGTTGACATAAAATACTAAAAGTATAATATATTATTATTATAATATTGATTTTATCCATAATTCAATACCTGCTAATGTTTCTGGTAATTTTTGAAGATGTATACTACCTCCTTCAGCAATATCTGGTTTACCACCTCCTTTTCCATTTATTTTTTTCAAAATAATGTTAATTAGATGATTAGCTTGAATTGATTGAGTTAAATTTTCTGTAACACCTACAATTATAGTTACTTTATTACTAATAATATTAGCTAAAACTATTATTGAATATTTGAATTTATTTTTTAGTATATCAATCATATTGCGCAATGTTTTGGGATTTTGATTATGTAATGTACTTACTAATAGAATTATATTTTTTATTTTAATTATTTTTTTAGTAAGTTCATCAATGAGTTGAATAGTATTTATTTCTTTTAGTTTAGAGATTTCTTTTTCTAAATTTTTTTGTTTTAAAGTAATTTTTTCAATAGTTTGTTTTAAATAATTAGGACTAGTTTGTAATAGAAGACAAATTTCATATATTTTTTTTTCTTGATCATGTATTAAATTTAATGCAAGTTTTCCTGTTACAGCTTCTATACGATGTATATTAGAGGATATACTGCGTTCAGATTTAATTTTAAAAAAACCAATATCTCCAGTTTTTTTAGTATGAGTACCTATACATAATTCTTTTGAATAATTTCCAATAGAAAGCACTCGTACATATTCATCATATTTTTTATTTGACAAAAAAATTATATTTCTTTTTTTAGCATCTTGAAAATTAATAATTTCTGTTTTTATGTGAATGTTTTTACGAATATATTGATTAATTAATTGTTCTATTTCTTGAATCATATTTAATGTAATAGGCATATGGTGAAAAAAATCGAATCTAATAGAATGAGGAGTTACTAAAGAACCATTTTGATAAACATGATTACCTAATTTTTTATGTAGAGCTGAATTTAGTAAATGTGTAGCAGTATGATTTTTTTGAATAGCAGTACGAAATTTATTATCAATTTCAGAAAAAACATTGTGCTTTATTTTTAAAAAACCGAGGGTCAGTATACCAATATGAAAAATAATTTTTCCATTTTTTTTTGTATCTTCTACTTTAAAAGTACCTTCATTATTGTATATTATACCTATATCACCTATTTGTCCTCCTGATTCAGGATAAAAAGGTGTGTGATCTAGTATTATTATTCCTTTTTTTCCTGATGATATACATGTTTCTGATTGTTCATTAATAATAATATTTTTTATAATAGATTCTGTTTTATGCAGTTTGTACCCTGAAAATATAGATTTATTTTCCATATGATGTATTACATTATAATTTTGATTAAATGTATTTTTCTCTCTGGATCTAATTTTTTGTTTTTCCATATTTTTCTCAAAACCTATGTAATCTATATTAATGTTATGTTCATGACAAACTTCTTTTGTTAAATCAATAGGAAAACCAAATGTATCATATAGATAAAATATTATTTCTCCATCAAGAGTATTATTAGTAACTTTTTTTATTTCTGAATGAAGAAGTTTTAAACCATGTTCAAGAGTACGATTAAATTTAATTTCTTCTTTTTTCAATATATTTTCAATTTCTTCTTTTTTATTTAAAAGATCTGTATTATTGATATTCATAGATTTAGCTACACTGGATACTAATTTATGAAGAAAAGTAGTTTTTATACCTAGTAAGTATCCATGTCGTATGGCTCGTCGAATAATTCGGCGTAATACATATCCTCTATTTTCATTAGAAGGTAAGATATTTTCTGCTATCATGAAATAACATGCACGAATATGATCTGCAATAACATATAAAGATTTATTTTTTAGATTATTAGTATTACTTATTTTGGCTATATCTATTATTAATGTTTGAAAAATATCAATTTCATAATTAGAAGAAACGTGTTGAATGACAGCAGAAATTCGTTCTAGTCCCATTCCAGTATCGACAGATGGATGCAGCAGTTTTACAAGAGAACCATCATTAATACGATTAAATTGCATAAAAACGATATTCCATATTTCAATATAATTTTTTAATATGTTTTTATCATTAGTAATTATTTTTTTGTCAATATTGTTGTTAAGATTATAAAATATTTCAGTACAGGGACCACATGGACCTGTGTCACCCATTTGCCAAAAGTTATCTGAATCATCAGAATATTCTGTTTTATTTCCTATTTTTATAATACGGTCTAGAGGAATACCTATTATATTTTTCCATATATCATATGTTTCTTGATCTGTTTCATAAACTGTTACTAAAAAATTTTCTTTTGGTAAAGCAAACCATTGCTTAGATGTTAATAATTCCCAAGCATATAGAATGGCTGTTTCCTTAAAATAATCGCCAAAGCTAAAATTACCTAACATTTCAAAAAAAGTATGATGACGGGAAGTGTATCCCACGTTTTCTAAATCATTATGTTTTCCTCCGGTTCTAAGACAATATTGGGCGGTTGCTACTTTAGAATATTGATAGGATACATGATTACCTAAAAAAATATCTTTAAATTGATTCATGCCTGCATTGGCAAATAGAATTGATGGATCATTTTTTGGTATTAAAGGACTACCTTGCATGATTTTATGTTTTTTTGTATGAAAAAAATTTAGGAATTGATTGCGTATTTCTATAGTTTTTTTGTTCATTTTATTTAATTTAGTCTAGATTTTTATATATTTATATATTTTATATTCATAATTATGAATTATTAATGAAAATTATTATTTTTTGCGTGTTTTATTTTTTATTAAAAATATTATTTATATTTTATAAATTCATAATTTTAAAATAAATGAGAATTAAAAAAGTATTTTATATATTTTACATTATATTTACATCATTTTTAGGTCTTATATATAATATGTATGAAAATAATAATATATTAATGTTTGTGTATTTTTATTAATTAATATTGAATACTATAGAAAATAATTGATAAATTTATTTTTTAGGTGTATTAAGATTAATTTTCTATAGCGATATGGCTGTTTTTTAATTTTATTAGTTTCATTTAAATTATGTATATGATTTTAAAAATCATAAGTCTTTATATTAAGTGAGCAAATAAGTTAGATTGGTAATATCATTTATTGAATAATATATTTACCGTAAAAGATAACATATCTAAGGTTATTGTATGATCAAAATGGAAAAGATATCAGGGACAGTTCCTATATATTTTGGATTAAATAAACGTTTGGATCTAGTATTAGCAAACATGTTTAATCAATATTCACGTACTATTTTAAAAAGATGGATAATAAATGAACAGGTCAATGTTAATGGACACATAATAAAAAAACCTAATACACAAGTATTTTCAGGAGATATTATAACAGTTAATTTTATTTCTGAAGAAAAATGTCATTTTTCTGAAAATATCATTTTAAATGTTGTATATGAAGATGATGATGTATTAATTATTAATAAACCGATAAATCTTGTTGTTCATCCTGGTTCTGGATGTACGCATGGAACAATTTTAAATGCTTTACTATATAAAGATCATTTATTCTATAAAATACCTCGTGCAGGAATTGTACATAGATTAGATAAAAATACAACTGGTTTGATGTTAATTGCAAAAAATATTATTTCTTATCAAATACTTGTAAAATATTTAAAAAATAGAGAAATTATTCGTGAATATGAAGCTATAGTAGTGGGAAATATGATTTCAGGTGGAACAGTAGATCAACCAATTAGTAGACATAAAAAGAATAGAATTAAAATGTGTGTAAATTCTGTTGGGAAAAAAGCTAAAACACATTATCGTATTATTGAACGTTTTAAACATCATACTCATTTACGAGTACAGTTAGAAACAGGTAGAACACACCAAATTCGTGTGCATATGTTATATATTATGTATCCAATATTAGGAGATCCTATATATTTTGGTAAATCTAGAATTCCTAAAGGTATATCCGAAATAGTTTTAAATGAAATAAGTTTTTTTTCCAGACCTGCACTACATGCTAGTAAATTGAGGTTTTGTCATCCTAGAACAAATAAAATAATGGAATTTCATATTGCACTGCCAGAAGATATGAAAAAAATAATCAGTATTTTAAAAAAATAATGACATTAAAATAATAAAATGATATATAAAATATTTTTATATTTTTAATTTTGATATTTTAATATATTTGATATATTTTATTATGTAATATTACTTTTATTATACAGTTTATGATTGTTTTTTATCTTTTTTGTAAAAAATTTTATTTTTTGTATCAGTATTTTTATAGTTTAATATAACGTATAAAGATTGTGATTGAGTAATGATATATTCAATATATTTAAAATAAATATATTAAAATTACACTGTTTATTTAAGTATTTTTTATTAATTATAATGAATAATATATCTATAAGGTATGTAAAAAATATTTATATAAATAAAAAAATATACTTGAAAGTATGTTTGTAAAAATATTTTTTATAAATTATAAAAATAATGTATTACTTCTATTTCAATGATTAATTAAAAACCAATACTAATAAGTTATCTGAAAAATATTGTTATAAAATTAAGATTAATATAAGTGAACTAAAGAGATAATTGTACTATGTTTGAACAATCTATATATTCTGATTTATTAACTGTTTCTATTATAAATTCTAATAATAAAATTGTTAAAAGACCTTTACGAATATCAGTTAAACAAGCTTTAAAAAATTATTTTTTAAAATTTCATAATAAAAACATAACTAATTTATATGAAATAGCTTTGGCTGAAATTGAACAACCGTTATTAGATATAGTAATGCAATATACTCGAGGAAACCAAACTAGGGCAGCATTAATTATGGGAATTAATCGGGGAACATTACGTAAAAAATTAAAAAAATATGGTATGAATTAAAATTATTATTATAGTAATAAAATATATTTTTATTTTAAAAATTAAATTTTGCACTTTCTGAATGGAGGAGAAAGTGCAAATAAAATATAGTAATTTAAATTTACAATTTAGTTTTTTATTATATTCATTTTTTTATTTTTTTGACAGCACTTTGTAAAGCCCAAAAATAACCATCTAATCCAAATCCAGAAATTACTCCATCAGAAATATCAGAAAACCATGAGTTAGATCTAAATTGTTCTCTTGCATAAATATTAGAAATATGAACTTCAATAAAAGGTATATTTACAGATAAAAGTGCATCTCGTAAAGCTATACTAGTATGTGTGAATGAACCTGGATTAATGATTATAAAATCTATGTTTTCTTTTGCGTGATGAATACGTTCTATTAATATATGTTCAGCATTAGATTGTAAGTGATGTAGTTTTACATTTAATTGTTCTGCTTTATCTTTCATTTCTTTTAGTAATTCTGATAACGTTGTTTTCCCATAAATATTAGGTTCTCGTGTACCTAAAAGATTAAGATTTGGTCCATTTAACAACAAAATATTAGATATATTGGTCATAATTATTGTTCTCTTTTAAATAAAAAATATTTAATAGAATTTATTTTTTAAATAGATAGTATTAATAGTATTTTATTGGCAATAAATATAAATAGTATTATATATTACAGATATAGTTAATTTTTATTTTCTTTTTATGATCATACAATACAACTTTTACTTAATAAAAGAATATATATAGTAAGATATTATATTTTTAAAATTATTAATTAAATATTTAATAAATTATGAAAATATTAAATATTTAATATTTTTTATAAACATCGTGTTGAATAATTATTGATTACAATAAGTAGGTTATAATGATACTAGATTTAGTAACAGAAAAATTATTATTATCAAATAATATTAATGAACAGGATATTTTTTTAGTTTTAAGTGATTTATCTAAAAAAAAATTTAATTATGCAGATTTATATTTTCAATCTATTTTTTATGAATCATGGGTATTAGAAGATAATATTATTAAAGAAGGTATTTATAATATCGATCAAGGAATTGGAGTCAGAGTCATTTCTGAAAATACTACTAGTTTATCTTATACTAATGAAATTACATTGAATGCGTTACAAAATAGTGTAAATTCAGTAAAAAAAATTCCTAGTAATAGTATAAATAAAACAATAAAACAATTATCTAAAGTGAACAATCAAACATTATATGGATTTAAAAATCCTTTAGATAGTTTTTCTGATCAAGAAAAAATTGAAATATTATATTATACGGATAAATTAGCACGAAGTTTAGATCAAAGGGTTATCAAGGTTAATACTGTATTAAGCGGAAAGTTTGAACAAGTGTTAATTGCAGCAACTGATGGTATTTTAGCTGCAGACATTCGTCCTTTAGTTCATATTTCTATTACTGTAGTGGTTGAAGCACAAGGAATAAGAGAACGTGGTTCTAGTGGCGGAGGTATTCGTAAAGAATATAACTATTTCTTTAAAAAACATGCTTCTGGTATTACATATCTTGAACATTTAGTTAGTGAAGCAGTAAGAATAGCTTTGCTAAATTTATTCGCAAAAGAAGCGCCATCTGGTAGTTTTCCTGTAGTATTAGGACCAGGTTGGCCAGGAGTTCTTTTACATGAAGCTGTGGGACATGG
>DATLVK010000083.1:0-4134 GCA_035577605.1 Buchnera sp. (in: enterobacteria)
TTTACATTATTAATATTTAATTTATTAGCATTATATTTAGCTAAATTAACAGATTCCATAACGCAATCAATTCCAATAATATGACAATCAGATCTCATTTTAGCTAAAGCTAAAGCTATTGCTCCAGATCCAGTACCTAAATCTAATATTTTAGATGGAATGTCAGTTAACCTTATTAAACTTTGTTCTACTAAAATTTCTGTATCTGATCTAGGAATTAATACAAATTTTGAGACGAATAAAGTTAGCGACCAAAATTCTTTTCTTCCTAATAAATATGCTATTGGTTCACCCGTCATACGACGTTTAAGTAAAAAATTTAATTTTTTTAATTCTCGTACATTTAATTGATATTCTTCATTAATTATTAACCATGTTTTAGGCTTTTTAATAATTTCACTCAACAATACTTCAGCATCAAGCTTCAAATATCCAACACTAGACAATTTTATTGTTGCCAATGTTAACCAATCACGAATAATCATAATATTTATCAGATAAAGTAGAAAGTATTTCCGCTTGATTTTCTTGAATTATTGGATCAATGATAAGATCTAATTTTCCTTGTAATATTTCATCTAAACCATATAAAGTTAAATTAATTCTATGATCTGTAATTCTGTTTTGCGGAAAATTATAAGTTCTACTTCGATCAGATCTATCTCCAGTTCCTAATAAGTTACGACGAATAAATGCATTTTTTTTATTACGTTCTGCAACTTCAGCAGCATGAATGCGAGCTGACAAAACAGATAAAGCTTTAGCTTTATTTTTATGTTGTGAACGTTCATCTTGACATTCTACTACATGACCTGTGGGAAGATGAGTAATTCTAATTGCTGAATCAGTAGTATTTACATGTTGACCACCTGCTCCAGAAGAACGAAACGTGTCTATTTTTAAATCAGTTGAACGAATTAAGAATTTTTTTGATATTGGTACTTCTGGCATAACAGCTACTGTACAAGTTGAAGTATGAATACGACCTTGAGATTCAGTTTTAGGAATCCTTTGTACACGATGTCCTCCAGATTCAAATCTTAATCTTCCACATACACCTTTCCCTGTAATTTTTGCTATAATTTCCTTAAAACCACCTTTTTCACTTTCACTAAAACTGATTACTTCTGTTTTCCAAGATTTAATCTCTGAATATCGCATATACATCCGTAATAAATCACCAGCAAAGATTGCTGCCTCATCACCTCCTGTAGCTGCTCGAATCTCAACAAAACAACCACGTACATCATAAGGATCATTTGGTAATAATAATTTTTTAAGTTTTTCTTCTAATATTTCGGATTTTTTTTTAACTAATAATAACTCCTCTTCAGCTAAAATACGCATTTCTTTATCTTCTAATAATAACATTGCTGATTTTATTTCTTGTTGATTTTTTTTCCAAGCTATAAAACAACGACTAATCTCAGATAATTTCAAATATTCTTTAGATAAAGCACAAAATTTATCGTGATTTAATTGTGAATCAGCTGTTGATAATATGAACTCTAGTTCTTCATGACGATCTTGTAAAATTTGTAATTTATCAAACATAGATTTATTCATTTCTAAAATGATCCTTATCATGTACTATCATAATAATTAATTGAAAAATATATTACGTAAATTAATATATCCATATAACTATTTTGATTTTATATTGAAAATAATTATATTAAAATATATAAAATTAATTCTAATATTCATATTAACTACTAATTTTAAATTACAAATATAATACTAAATAACATAATTATTTTAATAATATTATCTATACTCAAAATAAAATATTAATTTCTATTAAAATAGAAAATATAAATTATAATTAAATACAATATTTTTATATATACACACTGTATTATTGTAAAATAAAACTTTATTTCAATAAACATTCAATTGTTATCTAAAAAATATATTTATATATCTTAACAATACGTATAGTCATACTCTATGATCATATATCAATAATATTTTAACTATTAAATAATGTATCTTACATTATTATGTAGAAAATATTAAATAATTTACTTCAATTTAAAATACTTAATAAATAATTACACTTCTATCCATTCTATTAATTCATTATTAAATACAAATATTTATAAAATAAATAGATCAATTACTTCGTTATTAAAATATGTTCTTTCGTACTACTAGGACTAATCCTATTATTTTTATAAATTTAATAACACATTAGATGTGTATAAAATTTTTAAAATAAACTTATAGTGCACAAGCAATGTTATCGTATAAGATTTAATATTTTTCAATTACATAAAACTCTTTGTAATACACAATTAATTCAAATGAAAAAATAAAAAAATCATTATTAAAAATAAAATTAATTATATAATATGCAAAATTCGTAATAGGTATCTTAAAAAACATTTTAGCTACCAAATAAATTGAGGTTAATCTTATGCCTGATATAAAATTATTTTCTGGTAATGCCGTACCTAATTTAGCAAAATCTATTGCCAAACGACTATACACTAATTTAGGTAACGCATTAGTAACTAGATTTAGCGATGGAGAAATAAGTGTACAAATTAATGAAAATGTAAGAGGTAGTGATGTATTTATTATTCAATCAACTTGTGCTCCTACTAATGACAATTTAATGGAACTACTTGTTATGGTAGATGCATTAAGACGAGCTTCTGCCGGTCGCATTACTGGTGTAATTCCTTATTTTGGATATGCCAGACAAGATCGTCGAGTTCGTTCTGCTAGAGTTCCAATAACTGCAAAAATAGTAGCTGATTTCTTATCGAGTACAGGAATTGATCGTGTTCTTACAGTAGATTTACATGCAGAACAAATTCAAGGTTTTTTTGATGTTCCAGTAGATAATGTTTTTGGCAGCTTAATTCTATTAGAAGATATGCTAAAAATTAATTTTAAAAATCCTATAGTTGTTTCTCCAGACATTGGCGGTGTAATACGCGCTCGAGCAATAGCTAAATTACTATATGATACAGATATGGCAATTATTGATAAAAGAAGACCTAATTCTAATATTTCTCAAGTAATGCATATTATAGGAGATGTATCTGGCCGAGATTGTGTACTAGTAGACGACATGATTGATACTGGAGGAACATTATGCAAAGCAGCTGAAGCTCTTAAAGAAAGAGGAGCTAAAAGAGTATTTGCTTATGCTACGCATCCTATTTTTTCTGGAATAGCTGCAGAAAATTTAAAATTCTCTGTTATTGATGAAGTTGTTGTATGTGATACAATTCCTTTATCTAAAAACATCCAATCATTATCGAATGTAAGAACTTTAACTTTATCTGGGATGCTAGCAGAAGCCATTCGTAGAATAAGTAATGAAGAATCAATATCTGAGATGTTTGAACATTAACATTACACTATATATTCTCTTTACAAGTACATTAAAATTATAATTAATTTTAATGTACTAAAGATAAACAAAATAGTATATTTTGCAAACAACTAAATGGATGTATTTAAATTAATTATCTTCATTGCCTCTGCAATTAAATAAAAAGATCCAAATACTAATAATATATCTTCTCTTTTTATTCTTGATCTAATATCAATCCAAGCTGTTTTAATATTACCTAAAATATTAAAGCTTTTAGGTAAAATATTAATTAATTGTGACATATTAACGCCTCTATCTGAAAATATAGGCACGCAATACCAGTAATCCACTATTTTTTTTAAATTAACAATCATACCAATAATATCTTTATCTTTTAAGACACCCATTATTACGTACATCTTTCCAAATTTAGGAATTTCTCCTAATCTTTTTACTAAATGTAATACAGCATGAGGATTATGTGCTACATCAAATATTATTTTAGGAGCATCAGATATAATTTGAAATCTTCCGGGTAACGTAATATTTTTAATAGAATCTATTATAGTAGCATCACTAATATTAAATGGAGAATGAAATAAAGCAGTTAATGCTACTGAAACATTTTCTACTGATACCTTAGGATAAGGAAGATTATATACGTCTCTTTTATAAGAACAATAATCCCAATTTTTTTTCTTATTTTTTATAAACCAATCAAAATTGACTGTTTTTAAAACAGCTTGTTTTATTTTAATAATTTTAAAAACACTATTTGGAATATTGTTTTCTCCAACAATAAT
>DATLVK010000084.1:0-3260 GCA_035577605.1 Buchnera sp. (in: enterobacteria)
ATGTTAATTGGTATTACTGTACTCACTAGTTTTACTGAACAAGATTTACATGAGATAGGAGTTAATACCTCAATTACTAATCAAGTATTAATGTTGTCTACATTAGCAAAAAAAAATGGTTTAGATGGAGTAGTTTGTCCAGGTGAAGAATCTATGAATGTGAAGAAAAAATTAGGTTTCAATTTTAAAGTGATTTCTCCTGCTATCAGATTGATTGAAGATCCTTCATATGATCAACAAAAAATCATTACACCCACACTAGCAAAAAAATTTAATGTAGATTATATTGTTGTTGGTCGTACTGTAACTTTTGCAAAAAATCCTTTATATACATTAAAAAAAATAACCTCTTTTTTATAAAAATAGCTTATTAAATGTATTTTTTTACTTTTTTAGAGTAAAAACATTATTCTATATATTAAATATATATATTTATTTTTTAATAAGATAATATCTTATAAGATGATTTAATGTAAAATAGTAATATTATTGAAACCAATTTAGTTAGTTGATAATTTAATTATATAGTTCATAAGAATCTTATTCTTATATTGTAAAATAAAAATTAAAAAATTTTATTTCATATATATTGATATTTGAGATAAAAAATTATCCTAGGTAGTAATCATAGTTCAGTAATATTGATATTTTTTTTAAATACATGATTTTAAAAAAATCATTTATTATTATATATAATAATAAAATTAAATTTTAATGCACAGTAATATATAAATTTATTACTATGCAATTAATAATAATTTTGAGGAATTATGAATCTAAAAAAAATGGCTAAAGCTAAATTGCCTACACCATGGGGTGATTTTTTAATTATTGGGTTTGAAGAAAGAATAGGAGTTAAAAATCATATTGCTCTTATTTATGGTGATATTTCTCATAAAAATCCTATTTTAACTAGAATTCATTCAGAATGTTTAACTGGAGATGCTTTATTTAGCTTAAGATGTGATTGTGGTTTTCAATTAGAATCAGCATTAACAATGATAGCTAAAGAAGGTAGTGGAATACTAATTTATCATAGACAAGAAGGAAGAAATATTGGTTTATTAAATAAAATACATGCTTATCATTTACAAGACAAAGGTTTGGATACTGTTGAAGCGAATCATAAATTGGGGTTTTCTGCAGATGAAAGAGATTTCACACCTTGTATAGATATATTAAAAGTATTAAAAATTAATAGAATTAGATTATTAACAAATAATCCATTTAAGATAAAAAAAATAAGTAATGCTGGTATCAATATTGTAGAAAGAGTAAATCTTATTGTAGGAAGAAATCCTAAAAATTCTAAATATTTAAACACTAAAGCTAATAAAATGGGTCATTTTTTTCCAAATGAAAATTAGTTAATATCATTAATAAATAATAATATAAATTAAAATACTTAAAAAAATAATGTTAATGTTTATTAATAAATATTGGAAATTATTTATGCAATAATTTTAAAATAAATAGAAGAATTTAAATATATTATTAATATAAATATTTTTTATAGAACAGTAAGTTGTATAAAACAATTATTTAGTTATTAACTAATCAGTATTTTTTTAGATAATTTTCGTTTTTAATAAAAAATAAACATAATTAGTATTCTTTAAAGTTTAAACCTTCTACTTTACTGATAGAAGGTATTAAACAATTTTATACAGTATATTTTCAAGAAAATGTCTTATAAACAAATTAATTATAATTGAAATTAATTTGTATTAAATATACTAAACATATTATATTTACTTGTATTTATAATATTTTATTATTTCTAATACTAAAATATTATCTTGTACATTTAAATTAATTTATCTAAATTTAATAAAAAATATATTATGTTAAATTTTAAGTTAAATTCTTAAATTTATTTTATTGCTATAATATATATTTGAAATATATGCTAAAAAATCATTTATTTAAGAAAAGTTTTTATTGTAGAATTATAACAAAAAATCTTCTAAATTTTTTCCTTTATCTAAAATAGCATTTTTAATTATAGCAGGAGTACGACCTTGACCTGTCCATGTTTTATAATCACCATTTTCATCAATATATTTATATTTTGCAGGTCTAGTAGCTCTTTTAGGTTTACCTATATTTTTATTTGCTGTCATAGTTTGTAATAGTTCATTAGGATCGATACCATCTGCAATAAGCATTTCTCGATATTGTTGCAACTTTCTTGTTCTTTCTTTTATTTCAGCTTGAACTTGACTTTCTTCTTCCCTTCTTTCATTAACAATTACTTCTAATTTTTCTAACATTTCTTCTAGCGTTTCCAAAGAACATTCTCGTGCTTGAGCTCGTAGAATGCGAATATTATTAAGAATTTTAAGTGTTTCGTTCATAGTACCATCTCAAAATATAATTAAATAAACTGTATGTTTGTAGTAATAAATAAAATAAGTTTAAAAAATTGCTGTTATATATAAATTATTTTAAAAATTTTAATTATCATATATTATTTTTATTTAAAACGAGCAATATATATGAATAAATGTATAAATTTTATAATAAAAAATATAAATCAAATAAACATAACAATTTTTATTATATTTATAATAATAAAAAAATAATTAACTATCAATACCTATATTTTTAGTTTGTAAAATATAAAACAATAGTTTTCAATATATTAAAATATATTTAATTTATATTAAAATATTTTTTATAAAATTTATATTTAATATTAATTTTTTACATTTATATACGAACATATTATTTATTTAAAATACTTGTTACTAATCATAAACTATTCTAATTTATAGAGTTTATTATAGTATTTATTGCATTTTTAATAAAATTTATAAATATTATGGTTTTAAAAAACTATTAAAAATAATAATTAAAAATACAATATGAGATGAAATATATTATATATATAATATATTTTAATTTTTTATTAAAAAATAAATCTTTATTATTTATAACAAAGGATTAAAAAAATAAAAAAAATTTTCTAAAATTCTTTTCCAATATGAACGAATAGACCATATTTTTTTATCTAATAATCTTGAATTAGAAATATATTCGTATTGTATAGATGCCAAATCCTTACCAAATTGGCTATCATCTACTACAAGTGTAATTTCAAAATTTAACCACAAACTACGCATATCTAAATTAGCAGTACCAATTAAACTTAGTTGTTGATCAACTAAAACACTTTTGCTATGTAATAATCCTTTTTCAAATAAATAGATTTTAACACCAGCTTCTAATAACTCACTAAAAAAAGCTCGACTAGCCCA
>DATLVK010000085.1:0-9558 GCA_035577605.1 Buchnera sp. (in: enterobacteria)
TATTAGGTATATTTTTACCTTTAATTACTACTAATTGTGTTGTATTAGCGATTCCTTTATTAAATTTAAAATTAGATTATAGTTTTATTCCTTCAGTAGTATATGGATTCAGTTCTTCTTTTGGTTTTTCCTTAGTTATGATATTATTTTCAAGTATGAGAGAACGGATTGTTTCATCTGATGTTCCAGAGCCGTTTAGAGGATCTCCCATTGCTCTAGTAACTGCGGGATTAATGTCTATGTCATTTATGGGATTCAATGGTTTAATAAAATTTTAATAATGCATATTATTACTACTATTTTTATTTTTAGTTTTTTTAGCATAATATTAGGATTAGGTCTGCATTATATTTCTTATAAATATAAAATAAAACATAATTCTATTATAGAAAAAATAGAGGAAGTATTACCGCAAAGTCAATGTGGTCAATGTGGATATCCAGGTTGCTTGTCTTATGCAGAAGCTATAATTGATAAAAAAGAAAAAATAAATAAATGTCTTCCTGGTGGAAAAGATGTATTCATACAATTACAGGATTTATTAAATCTTGATATGAGTGAATATAAAGTCGATCATTTACCAATAAAAATAGTACCTACAGTAGTCTTTATTGATGAAAAAAACTGTGTTGGTTGTTCAAAATGTCGTCAAGTTTGTCCAGTTGATGCAATAGTTGGTTCACTTAACCTTATGCATACAGTGTTAATAGATTTTTGTACAGGTTGTAATTTGTGCATACCAATTTGTCCTCTTGATTGTATTCATATCAAAAGCGTCTTTCATGAAAATCATATACTTTTTAAAAAAAAATAAAAAATTGATTTTAAGCATTATCTCTTGCATATTTTTTAAAATATATCAGATCATTAATATTATATTTTTTAATAAAAAAAATCATGATTTTTATGGTGGAATACGTTTTTTATCAACAAAAAAAAACATAAAAACATTGCCAGAAAAAATAATATTGCCAGGAGATAAGTTTTGTATCTATTTTGATGTTGATCCTATTGGAATCATACACTTAAAAGTTCAAATAGGAGATCAAGTATATAGAGGACAAGAATTAATTTTTAGTAAGAAACATGTAGTTCCTGTACATGCTCCTACATCAGGTAGAATAGTTGATATAAAAAAAAGTATATATAATAATATCTTAAATAAATATAGAATAGAAATTTTTATTTTAGCAGATGGTAAAGATATTGGTAAAAAATTATTTCCAGTACATAATTATAAAGAAACAAGCCGTGAGAATATTATTAAATTAATTTATAAAAATGGAATAGTTGGTTTGGGTGGTGCTCAGTTTTCAACTGCACGCAAATTGAGCATAGGAATTAATAAGGGGAATATAAATACTTTAATTGTTAATGGGCTTGAAAGTGAACCTTATATTACAGCAGACAGATGGTTGATAAAAAATCATATATCTGAAATTTTAAAGGGATGTGAAATTTTACAGTGGATATTAAAAGTAACACACGTAATTATTGCAATTGAAGATAATCAAGATATTTCTATAGTACAGATTAAAAAAAAATTATCCTATTATTCTGGTTTTCAGTTATGTTGTATTAAAACACGATATCCTGTAGGTAGCAGTAAACAATTAATTAAATTATTGACAGGTAAAGAGATCCCTTATAACAAACATTCTACTGATATAGGAATAATTATGTATAATATTGGTACTGTGTATGCCGTAAAACGAGCTGTTATAGAACGAGAACCTTTAATTAAACGTGTAGTTACCTTGACAGGAGATGCACTGAAACATTCTGGTAATATGTGGGTAAGATTTGGTATATCCATTCATGATTTATTATTATCTATTAATTTTTCTGATTTTAAAAATAAACTCGTAATAACAGGTGGACCATTAATGGGTTCTGTAGTTTCTGATTTTAATACTCCGATATTAAAACATATAAATTGTATTTTAATTCCTTCTTCTATTGAAATTAAGAGACAAGAATTAGAAACACCTTGCATTCGTTGTGCAAGGTGTGCCGACGTATGTCCTATGAAATTATTACCACAACAACTTTATTGGTATTCTAAAAGTGTAGATCATAATAAAACAAGAGAATATAAAATAGAAAACTGTATTGAATGTGGTATTTGCGAACAAGTATGTCCTAGTAGGATTCCACTTCTTAATTATTATAAACAAGAAAAAAAAATGTTGAATGAGATAGATTTTAATAAAAAAAAATTTAGAGAATCTAAGATTAGATTTCAAAATACTCAGTTAAGACTTAATAGTGAAAAAAAAATATCAACAGAAAATATATCGATTCAAACTGATATTTAACATATAGATGTTCATACTGATTTATATATGTCAAGAAAAAATTCTATTCAAGAATGTATTTTAAAGACAACAAAAGCATTAAGAAAAAAAAATATTAAAGATGCTATTAAAAGAGTGAAGAACAAAAAGAATTTTAGCTAAAATTAATTTTAAAATAATAAAAATATTAATATATATATTTATAAGTATAATATATTCTTAAGACATTGATATTAAATAAGAATATTATTCTATGATAAATTTTCCAGAAATATATTATCAACGTAATACTAGACAGATAATGCTATTAGTATTATTAGCATGTATTCCGGGAATATCTGTACAATTTTATTATTTTGGATACGGAACATTCTTACAAATATTAGTTTCAATAGTTACAGCTTTAATATCAGAGTCGATAGTTTTAATTATTAGAAAGAAAAAAATTAAAAATACTATAACTGATAATTCAGTTATAGTAACTGCAATGTTACTTGCAATCAGTGTGCCTCCTTTTTTGCCATGGTACTTAAATGTCATTGGTACGTGTTTTTCTGTAATAATAGCCAAACAGTTATACGGTGGTTTAGGTCAGAATTTATTTAATCCTGCTATGATTGGTTATGTATTCTTGTTAATATCGTATCCTATTCCGATGACTAATTTTATAATACCTTATGATAATTTTTTAAATTCACCTAGTTTAATGAAAACTATTAGTATAATTTTTTGCAAAAACGAAAATTATAATAAAAATTTTTTAGGTTTGCATTTATTAAACAATAATATCACTCAAGCTACGCCATTAAATAAGTTTAAAACAGATATTCATTTTAAAAATAAATACACATACGATAAAGATAAAAAATTTTTATTTATGTCAGGAAATAATTTTTTTAATAAAAATTTTAGTTGGCAATGGATTAATATAGCTTTTTTTTTAGGAGGTGTATTTTTATTATGGATGAAAGTTATTTGTTGGCGAATTCCATTATTTTTTTTATTAATGTTGACTATTACGTCCTCATTAGGTTGGCTTTATTATGAAGTACACTTTGCTTCGCCTTTAATTCATTTGTTTTCTGGTGCTACGATGTTAGGTGCATTTTTTATTGCCACTGATCCTGTAACTGTTCCTACTACTAAAAGAGGACGTATTATTTTTGGTATATTAACTGGATTTTTAGTATGGATTATTCGTAGTTGTGGAGGGTATCCTGATGCAGTTGCTTTTTCGATATTATTATCTAATAGTACGGTACCATTATTAGATTATTATACTAGACCTAAAGTATATGGATATGATAAGGAATAGTTATGTTTCTTAAAGTATTTAAAAATACATTGGTATTTGGTTGTTTTGCTTGTTTAACATCAGGTACCACTGCTATTATTAACGAGTTAACAAAATATGAGATACATAGTCAAATAGAGAAAGAAAATAGAAATTCTTTAGCATATGTTTTACCTTTACATTTATATAATAATAATATTCAAAAAGAGTGTTATTCTATAAAAAATAAAGTTTTTGGAGATAGATTAAATCATAAATTTTGGATTGCTAAAAAAAATAATAAAATAAAAGCAATAGCTATTGAGATAACTACCAGAGAAGGTTATTCTGGTTTTATTAAAATTTTGTTGGGTATGGATATTTATGGAAATATCCTTGGTATTCGAGTAATAGAACATCATGAAACACCGGGGTTAGGAGATAAAATTAGTACAGATATCTCAAATTGGATCACATATTTTTCAGGAATGCACGTATTTGGTTTAATAGATAATCATTTTAAATTAAAAAAATATGGTGGTCAAATTGATCAATTTACGGGTGCAACAATTACTCCTCAAGCAATAATAAATATTATTAAAAAGTCAGTTGTTTCAATAGTTCAAATATCATCTATGATATCACATTGTAATGTTTGTGGAAAAGATAATGAAATTCAATAAATATTTATTAATTGATGGAGTGTGGAAAAAAAATTCTACTGTAGTACAATTTTTAGGATTATGTCCTGTATTAGCAGTGACTTCTACAGCAATTAATGGATTAAGTTTAGGTCTTACTACTACTTTAGTTCTTATGTGTACAAATGTTATAATTTCATTTTTTAGAAAATATATAGATAAAGATATACGAATACCTATTTATATGATGGTTGTTTCTTCTGTAGTCACTTGTATTGAAATGTTATTGCATGCTTATTTATTTAATCTATATAACACTCTAGGAATTTTTATTTCTTTGATAGTAACTAATTGTATTATAGTAGGACAAGCTGATTCTATAGCAATAAAAAATACACCATTATTTTCATTTTTACATGGTTTCTATGTCGGAATAGGATCTACTATAGCGATGTTAATTATTGGATCTATACGAGAAATATTAGGTACAGGAATGTTATTTTATGGTACTGAAAAATTATTTGGTAATTGGTCTAGTTTCTTATGTATGAATATAATGAATCAAGATCATGTTCTTTTATTGAGTTTATTTCCATCAGGTGGTTTTATAATTTTAGCATTAATTTCAGCGGGAAAACGTTTTTTAGATAATAGCAAAGAAAGTCATTGTGTTCATAAAAATTGTTGTAAAAATATTTAAATGGAGGCTTTTTGAATAAAAAAAAACGTTATAATATTTTAAAAATTTTCAACAATAAAAAAAGCTATTTTCGTACAAAATTGATTTTTTCGTCTGCATTCGAATGTTTAATATCAGTAATGTTATCAGCACAATCTACAGACATTAATGTTAATAAAGCCACTAAAAAATTATATATGATAGCCAATACTCCTCAAGATATATTGTTTCTTGGTACCGAAGATTTAAAACATTATGTAAAAAAAATAGGATTATATAATAATAAATCGAAAAATATCATCAATACTTGTCATATTTTATTACATCAATATGACGGTAAAGTACCTGATAATCGAGAAAGTCTCGAACAATTACCTGGAGTAGGAAGAAAAACAGCGAACGTGGTATTAAATTTAGTTTTCAATTGGAGCACTATTGCTGTGGATACTCATGTTTTTAGAGTATCTAATAGAACAAATTTTGTAACGGGAAAAACAGTTAAAGAAGTAGAAAAAAAATTATTAGTTCATGTACCAATATATTTTATATTATTTTTCCATAATTGGTTTGTACAACACGGTCGATATATATGTACTGCTCGTCGACCTAAATGTAAAATATGTTGTATCAAAAATTTATGTGAATTTGAAAATAAAGTATTATAGTTATTATTTATATGTCATATATAAAATTATATATATTATAATATAAGAAATGTTGTATTTTCTATATATGAAATATTTTTAGATGCATTTTAATTAATAGTCACTATACATTAATATAATGTATTTTATATGGATAATGTTGTGTTTATTATACAAGTTGTGCTTTTTTTACCGATTAAAAAATTTTTTGAATATTCTTGTCCTAAAGAAATAACTCCTATTATAGGTAGTCGTGTATCGGTGCCTTTTGGTTGTAGAATAGTCATAGGTATTATTATATCTTTTTATTATCATACTGATATAGTTTCATTTAGATTAAAACCTATTTATTCAATGATTGATAAATGTCCAATTTATACTGATAGTTTATGGAAAATATTAAAATGGTCTTCTATTTATTATCATTGTTCAATTGGTTATATTTTATATAGTATTTTACCTGTTTTTTTAAAGAAAGGTAAAACTATTATGCCAATAGAATTATATGAATGGATAATTACAAAAAAAGGAAAAACTATAGATATTAATATATTAAAAAAAACACCAAAACAATATCATGCTTTATTTATTTTACGTCAACATTCGATTATTAAAAATAAATTAAAAAAATATAATCTGTCTAGTTATATTTTAAAAAAATTGCAAGATAAAGAATTATGTAACATACATGTTACGTCTAAACGAAATTTTAATTTAAAGAAAAATTTTTTATTAAAAAATTTTTCTTTTGAGTTAAACCAAAAAGAATATATTACTATTAAAAAAATTTTACATAAAGAAAAGTATTTTACATCTTGGTTATTAACAGGAATGACTTATACGGTAAAAAAACAGATATATTTTAGTTTAGTATTACAGTATCTTAAACAAGGATTGCAAATACTAATTTTAGTTTCTAATAATAATATGGTAGATCAAATTTTTTCTTTATTTCAAATGTATTTTAATGTACCAATTGATAAATTTTATTCTGGTACAACAAATTATCAAAAATTTTCTATATGGTGTAAAGCAAAAAATAATGAGACATCAGTTATTATAGGAACAAAAAAAGCTATTTTTATTCCTATAAACAAATTAGGTATTATTATTGTAGATGAAGAACATAGTATTTCTTATAAGAATAAAACAGGATGGTATTATAATGCTAGAGATATTGGAATATTAAGAGCTTATCAAGAAAATATTCCCATAGTACTAGAATCTATAGCCCCTACTTTAGAAACATTAAAAAATGTTATAAATAAAAAGTATAAATATGTTAATTTACATAGATCTACGTTAAATAAAAAAAAATTAATACCACATATAATTGATATTAAAAGTGAAAGGTTAAAAGGAGGATTATCTATTACTTTAATTAATAGAATTAATCAACATATATATAACAATAATACTGTATTACTAATTATTAATAATAATAGTTCTATTTTTTTTGTACTGTGTTGTAAACATTGTAACTGGATAGCTAAATGT
The DNA here is from genome assembly GCA_035577605.1 of Buchnera sp. (in: enterobacteria). Lineage (GTDB taxonomy): Bacteria > Pseudomonadota > Gammaproteobacteria > Enterobacterales > Enterobacteriaceae > Buchnera_C. The sequence continues at coordinate 7,032 of DATLVK010000085.1, forward strand.
GATTTATGTAATGAGTATTATTATTTTAATGAACATTATCAAGAACTATTTTGTAATTTTTGTTTTGTAAGATTTTCTGTTCCTTTTTTTTGTTTTAACTGTGGATCTGAAGAAGTTATTTCTCGTATTTTTAATATGGAACATATGAAAGTTTCTATTGAAAGAATTTTTTCTAATACACCTGTCTTATGTATAAATTATAAAAATATAAAAAATACTGTTAGTAGTAATTCTTTAAAAAAGATTATGAATCGAGCATCAATTATATTGATAAGAGAAAAAGATATTTTTAATATGTATTATTTAAATGTAACTTTAGTAGCAATGGTTTTAATTGATTCTTATTTTAAGTCTATGATATTTAATTCTATAGAAAGGTTTGCACAATTTTATACTCATACAATTAGTTTATTAAATAATAGTTCTAAATATTTTGAGGTATTGATACAAACTTCTTATCCTAATAATGTTAATTTAACTCAATTAATTCAAAAAGGATATCATTGTTTATCCATGAGTTTATTGAAACAAAGAGAAATTGCTCAATTACCTCCATTTACTTATCATGCTGTTGTTTGTGCTAAAAGTAAAAAATATTCCAAAGTAGAAAAATTTTTTTTAATTTTACAAGATATTATTAAGAATAGAGCAAAAGAATTCAATGGAAATTTTTGGATGATGGGTCCATTCCCTGAATTGACTCAATCTATGAATAATAGATATTATGTATATAAATTATTACTACAAAATTCTTCTCGTCGATCGCTTCATAAAATATTGAAATATAGTACTAATTTTATCAGCACTATACCTATTTCTAGAACAGTAAAATGGACATTAGATATAGATCCTATCGAGATTTAAGAAAAATCAAAAATATTTTTTATATAGTAAATATGTAATGTTTTTATACATTTCAGTATTAATTTTAATTAAATCATAATTATAGTATATTAGATTAGAGGTGTATAATACAATATTGAATTATTACTGATATTAATTGATATAAATTTTTTAAAATCATTTTAAGAATTGAACATGATACTGTGAAAAAAATTTTAAAAATTTTTTATACAAACATATGTAGTATAAAATATTTATTTATTATTGAATAATATGGAGGTATTATGTTACATAAAAATTTAATTGATGAATTTAAAAAAAGAGGATGTATAGCACAATTAACCGATGAAAAAGGTTTACTACAGAGTATGTTTTTCAATTCTATTACTCTTTATTGTGGTTTTGACATAACTGCTGATAGTTTACATATAGGCCATATTTTGCCGTTACTATGTTTAAAAAGATTTCAAATGTCGGGTCATAAACCAATTGTTTTATTAGGTGAAGCGACTAGCTTAATAGGAGATCCCAGTTTTAAAAACATAGAAAGAAAATTAAATAATTTAGAGTCTGTTATTTTATGGAAAGAAAATATCAGAAAACAAATTTCCGGTTTTCTTGATTTTAATTGTGGTATTAATAGTGCAGAAATTGTTAATAATAAAGATTGGTTTGATAGTATTAATATACTAAACTTTTTACGTGATATTGGAAAATATTTTTCAGTTAATAAAATGATTAATAGAGAATCTGTAAAAAAAAGAGTGTTTTCTAGTAATCAAGGTATTTCTTTTACTGAGTTTTCTTATAATTTACTACAAGCATATGATTTTATGATATTACATAAGAAATATTCAGTTACTTTACAAATTGGAGGTTCAGATCAATGGGGAAACATTGCTTCTGGTATTTTTTTAACTCGACGATTATTAAATAAAACAGTATTCGGTTTAACTTTACCTTTATTAATACAAGACAATGGTGTTAAATTTGGTAAAACAGAAACAGGAACTATTTGGTTAGATCCTAAAAAAACTAGTCCCTATAAATTTTATCAATTTTGGATTAATCGATCAGATACAGAAATTTTAAATTTTTTAAAAATGTTTACTTTTTTAAGTCTAAAAGAAATTAAAGATATTAAAGTAAAAAATATAGAAACAAATGATATTTATTCATCAAGAAAAATTTTAGCTGAAAGTGTTACACGTTTAGTGCATGGAGCAATAGGAGTTTCTGCTGCTAAAAGGATTTCATCTTTTTTGTTTTCTAAATCTCTCAATAGTTTAACTTTATCTGATTTTCAACAACTAAAACAAGATGGCATACCTTTTATTAAATTATCAGGACATGAAGATTTACAGCAAGCACTAGTGAATGCTGCTTTATCACCATCTCGTGGCCAAGCACGTAATATGATTTTTTCTGGTGCTATACATGTTAATAATAAAATTCAAAAAGATATGAAATATTGTTTCAGAGATTCAGATAAAATATTTCAATTTAAGCATAATAAAACAAGAAATTACTGTGGTTGTGGAGAAAGTTTTGAACTATAAATAGTAAAAGTTTTTAATATTTATTTAATATTTAAATATATATTAATTTTTTGGTACCTATATATATAATATATATTATAAAAATAATTCTTTACCAACAGAGTAAACAGTAATTTTTTTTACCA
>DATLVK010000086.1:0-2279 GCA_035577605.1 Buchnera sp. (in: enterobacteria)
ATATCATAAAATTCAGATGCAGCACAATCAATAGCTAGAGTAATATCTTGTCCTAATATGTATCCAGATTTATCGACAGCTTCTTTAATAATTTGTAATGCTGCTTCATTAGAAGCTAGTTCTGGTGCATATCCCCCTTCATCTCCAACAGCTGTACTCATTCCTTTTTCTTTTAAAACATGAGCTAATGTATGGAATATTTCAGAGGATATGCGGATAGCTTCTTTTATATTTTTAGCGCTAATTGGTTGTATCATAAATTCTTGTATATCTAGATTATTATTAGCGTGCTGTCCTCCATTGATAATATTAATCATAGGTAGAGGCATGGAAAATATCCCTGATGTTTCATGAATATCTGAGATGTGTTGATATAAAGGCATACCTTTAGATGCTGCAGCTGCTTTAGCTGTTGCTAAGGATACCGCCAGAATAGAATTTGCTCCAAGATTAGATTTATTTTTAGTACCGTCTAAATTAATCATAATATTATCTATATTTTCTTGATCTCTAGCATCTTTTTTATAAATAGCTGAAAATATAGGACCATTTATTAATGCAACAGCTTTAGTAACACCTTTACCTAAAAATCTTGATTTATCATTATCACGTAGTTCAAGTGCTTCTCTAGATCCAGTAGAAGCTCCTGAAGGTGATGCAGCCATACCGACAAATCCTCCTTCTAAATGTACTTCAGCTTCAATAGTAGGATGACCACGAGAATCAATGATTTCTCGAGATATAATTTTCATTATTCTAGACATATTTTCTCTTTTTATTTTATTTAAAATGGATTAATATTTAGTATTATTTTTTTTATATTTTTTTGCTGCTTTTATAAAACCGATAAATAAAGGATGGCCATATCTAGGTGTTGAAGTGAATTCTGGATGAAATTGACAAGCAATAAACCAAGGATGATTGGATAATTCAATAATTTCTATTAATTTATTGTTTTCTGATCGTCCAGTAATCAGTAATCCAGATTTAGCTATTTTTTTAACTAAAATATTATTAACTTCATACCTATGTCGGTGTCTTTCTTTTATTTTATTTTTTCCATATAATTTTTTAGATAAACTGTTTTCTTTTAGATTGCATGTTTGACTTCCTAGTCTCATGGTACCACCTAAATTTTCTATTTTTTGTTTTTGTTTTATTTTTCTATTTTTTTTATTTTCAGTCTTTATTAAAGAGATTATAGGATATTTACATTCTGGTGAAAATTCTGTAGAATTTGCATCTTTTATTCCTATGACATTACGAGCAAATTCTATTATTGCTATCTGCATTCCCAAACAAATTCCAAGATAAGGTATTTTTTTTTCACGGGCGTAACAAACAGATAATAATTTTCCTTTGATTCCTCTTTTTCCAAATCCACCAGGAATTAATATACCATCCAATGAATGTAGTAATATAACCCCTTTTTTTTCTATATGTTGAGAATTAATTAATTTAATTTCTACAGAGATTCGTGATTTTAATCCTCCGTGTTTCAATGCTTCTATTACAGATTTATATGCATCTGGTAATTCTACATATTTGCCTATCATACCGATTGTAACTGTACTATGTGGATTTTCTTCGTCGTGTATTACTTGTTCCCATTCTGATAAATTAGCTTCTGGTGCTTGAATATTAAACTGTTCGCAAATATAATCATCTACTTTTTGAGATTGTAGTAGTTTAGGGATTTTGTATATAGAACTGACATCTTGTAATGCAATTACTGCTTTTTCTGGTACATTACAAAATAAAGCTATTTTTTCTCTTTCATTTTTTGAAACAGGATGTTCTGAACGGCAAATAAGAATATCTGGCTGTATTCCGATAGACAAAAGTTCTTTTACAGAATGTTGAGTTGGTTTAGTTTTTATCTCTTTTGATGCAGAAATATATGGAATTAATGTTAAATGTATATATATAATTTTTTTTTTACCTATATCAACGGACATTTGACGAATTGCTTCTAGAAATGGTAGTGATTCAATGTCACCAACTGTGCCGCCTATTTCAACAAGAGCAATATTATATCCTTTTGCACCTATTATAATTCTATTTTTAATTTCATTAGTAATATGAGGTATAACTTGAATCGTTGTACCTAGATAATCTCCTTTTCTTTCTTTTCTTAGTACTTCAGCATAAATACTTCCTGTAGTAAAATTATTATAACGTGTCATCTTATTATGAATAAAACGTTCATAATGACCTAGATCTAAATCAGTTTCTGCACCATCTTCGGTTACAAAGACTTCTCCATGCTGTATTGGATT
>DATLVK010000087.1:0-2057 GCA_035577605.1 Buchnera sp. (in: enterobacteria)
TCAATAATATTGGTGGCATCTAATCTACCTCCTAGACCTACTTCAAGTATAATTATATCTAAATTATATTCTTTAAACAAAGTCAATGCAGATAATGTAATAAATTCAAAATAAGTTAAAAATAGTGTACTTCTAAAAAAATCAATTTTAGAAAAAACACATGTATGTTCAATATCACTTAAATACTTACCATTAATACGAATTCTTTCACAATATTTAAATAAATGAGGCGAAGTATATAATCCTACTCGATAACCAGAAGCTAAAAGAATATTTTCTAATACAAAACAAGTAGTTCCTTTACCATTAGTTCCTCCAACAATAAAAATAAAAGAACATAAATTTAATAAATCCATTTTTTTTGCTATAAATTTACAATTTTCTAAACTCATGTAATGATCTTTTCCATTTAATTTTTCGATATATTTTAACCATACGGATAAAGATGAATGAGTATTTAAAATATTACGTATTTTCATATTTTTTATTATCTGTGATATTTAATTGTGTTAATTCCTAATCAAATAAATAATGTTATTATTTAAAGTAATACGTATAAAAATATTTTTTAATTTTATTATCGTATAATAATATATATTATATAAATATCTGATTTTATCAGTATAAAAATTTTTTATTATTTTTTTAAATATCTTTTTTACCATATATTACAATATTTAAAAAAATACTTACTCCTAAAATAATTCCTATAATTATTAAATAAAAATATTCTGGAATATATAAAAAATGTTCTGTTAGAATCTTAAAACTAATAAATATTAATATAAATCCAATGCCATATTTAATGATATTTATTTTTTTTTCACAATAAGACAATAAAAAATACACAGAACGTAAATTTAATATAGCTAATAAATTTGAAGTAATAATAATAAAAGGATCCATAGTAATAGAAAAAATAGCTGATATGCTATCTATAGCAAAAATAATATCACTTAACTCAATAAGAATAGAAACTAAAAATAAAGGAGTAAAAAAAAATAAACCATCTTTCCATATAAAAAATTTATCTCCTTGTAATTTGTTAGTAATTCTTAATTGTTTGTAAATAACAGACATCCAATGATTATCTTTTAATATTTCAATATTTTTATCTTCATAAAATAATATTTTGATACCAGTATATAATAAAATAAAACTAAAAACATATAGAATCCAATGAAATTTAGACAATAACCAGTTTCCAGAAAAAATTATGATTATACGAAATACAATTGCTCCTAATACACCATATACTAAAACTTTACGTTGATAAATTACCGGTATTGAAAAATACCGGAATAATAAAAACCATATAAAAATATTATCTATAGACAGAAACTGCTCAAGACAATAACTGCTAAAAAAAGATAATGTTTTTATATTTGCTGTATCATAACTAATATTTTTTTCAATAGAAAACCATAATATTGTAGAAAATAAAAGTACGATACCTAACCATACTAAAGACAATAAAATAGCTGATTTTAAAGGGTGTTTTACTAAAATGTTTTTTTTTTGCAATCCCATATCAATTGCTATCATTACAATAGATAACACACTAAAACTCATCCAAAGAAAAGGTGTTCCTACAGTATGCATACATTATTAATCTCTGTAATTAAAACATAAAAAACTTAAATTATTTTTTTAATAATAAAAATATAAATTACCACCTAAAATATATTTATTAACATGAATATACTAAATACATAATATTAAAAAAATATATTTTTATATTTTATCCCAAAAATAATATATTCAATTATATTCCGTACTATTATAATAAAATAATTATTCATATTATTTCTGTATCACTACATAATAATATATTATAAATATTGTTTTGTAATTTTTATCAAATCTATCAAAAATTCCGGGAATAAACCCAATAATATTACTATTAAAAATGATATTAATACTAATATATTACAACAATCATACTTCATAAAACTTATGGTGTCATAATTATAATGTTTTGATGGTGTTAAATAAAAATTGATAATTATTTGTAAATAATAATAAAATCCTATAGCACTACCTAAAACTATAGCTAA
>DATLVK010000088.1:0-3814 GCA_035577605.1 Buchnera sp. (in: enterobacteria)
CACAATCAGATAATTTCATTATTTTTTTCATAGCTAAAGAAAATTCACGACGATTAAAAAGTTTTTCTATATTTTTAGATTCAGAAATAAATTCCATATATAACTTTGTATCACTTAATTTATCAGATAATTTTCCATCAAATATTTTATTAATAAAACTAGAACTGCGTGAAGCTAAATTAACAACCTTATTGACAATATCTGTATTAACCTTTTTAACTAATTGTGGAATATCAAATTCAATATCTTTAATGTTAGCAGATGATTTACATGCATAATAATATCGTAAACTATCCGAATCACAATATTTTAACCAATCAATTGCTTTGATAACATCATTTTTAGATTTTGACAACTTACTACCATGAACAGTTACATATCCATGTACGAAAATTTTTGTAGGTTTTCGGAAATCAATTGCTTCTAATATTGCTGGCCAAAATAAAGTATGAAAATAGATAATATCTTTACCAATAAAATGATATAATTCACAAGTTGAATTTTTATCCCAGAATTCATTAAAATCTATATCTGTTTTCTTTTCACAAAGATTTTTAAATGTACTTATATAACCAATAGGAGCATCTAACCACACATAAAAATATTTATTTAAATAACTTTCTATTTTAAATCCAAAGTATGGCGCATCTCGAGAAATATCCCATTGCTTTAAACCTACTTGAAACCATTCTTTAGTTTTATTTAAAATATTTTTTTGTAAAACCCCGGAAAATATCCATTTTTTTAAAAAATTACTAAATAATGGTAAATCAAAAAATAAATGCATAGAAGTCTGTAAAATAGGTACCGAATTAGATATAACAGATACAGGTTCAATTAAATCTATAGCAGAATAAATAGTACCACATGCTTCACAGTGATCACCATATTGATTTTCATATTTACAAGAAGGACAACGTCCTTTTACAAAACGATCAGGTAAAAAAATTTTTTCTTTAGTATCATATAATTGAGAAATAACGCGTTTCTTAATATAATTATTTGTTTTTAATACAGTGTATATTTTTTGTACAAAATCATAATTTTCTTTACTATGAGTAGAATAATAATTATCATAAGATATATTAAAGCTCAAAAAATCACGCTTATGTTCTTGATAAATTTTAGAAATTAGTGTTTCAGGAGCAATATTTTTTTTCTTTGATTTCAACATTACTGCTGTTCCATGAGCATCATCGGCACAAATAAACCATACTTTTTTACCTATCATACGGTGATAACGTACCCAAATATCAGCTTGAATATGTTCAAGCAAATGACCAAGATGAATAGGTCCATTAGCATAAGGTAACGCACACGTCACTAACATTTTTTTTGATAAAACACTCATTTTAAAAATATCTCTCAGATAAAAATCTTACAATAAAAAATATATATAAAAATTATTATTATATCAACTTAATCCTGATATATTTTACTCGGTACTACTCCTGTTTGATTAAAATATTTAGCTTCTTTACGACAATTATAAGGACGTAATGCAGAACCTGAAAGAGTTTCAAAACTAAGAGCAGCTATAAACATTCCTGGATTTAATGCTAAAACTAATTTTCCACAGTTAAAAAACTCTAAAACAATTTTACCTTTCCATCCAGGATCTATACGATGTGCAGTAGAATGTACCATTAATCCAAGGCGAGCTAGAGAAGATCTTCCATCCAACCAACCTACTAAAGTATTAGGAACTTCTATTACTTCAAGAGTAATACCTAATACTAATGCACCTGGTTTCAGAAGAAAACACTTATCTTTAGATATAGATATCTCATTACTCATGGCTTGTTCTACAATCATACTAATTTCTTTTTTAGATTTACTTAAATCTATACATCCTTTAAAATCTTCAGAAAAAGTACGAAATTTTTTACCCAAACGAACATCAACAGTAGCACCATTTATTGCATTTTTATCAGGACGTGGAGTAATAATTAATTTACTATTGTCAATCCAATCTTCAATATCCTTATCACATAATCGTACCAAAATTTACTCCTTTATATTATAAATATATATATTTATTATTTAAAATTAATAAGAATAAAATACATGTATTCTAAAATTATATTCTTATCTTAATAAAAATATTATTTAATTTTTAACATCAATATATTCAATTACATCATTTCTATTAATAATATATTTGTAAAAACATAATAATAATATTTTTGTGACATAAAAATATTATTTTTAATCTAATAGTTTTAGTACCTGAGTGCACATATATCTCTGGTACTAAAAAATTCAAATATACTTTATTGCACAGTGTTTATGATAACCAATTTGTATGAAAAATACCATCTTTATCAATGCGTCTATATGTATGTGCTCCAAAATAATCTCTTTGTGCTTGCAGCAGGTTGGCTGGCAGAACAGCTGTTCTGTAACTATCGTAATAAGAAATAGCAGAAGAAAATGTTGGAATAGGAATTCCATTTTTTATAGAATAAGATACAATACTACGAAGAGCATATTGATACTCATTGGCTATATTTTTAAAATAAGGAGTTAATAATAAATTGACAATATCAGGACATTCTAGATATGCATCAGTAATTTTTTGTAAAAATTCAGCTCGAATAATACATCCTGCACGAAAAATTTTTGCTATGTTTCCATATTTTAAATTCCATTTATATTTTTCAGAAGCAGTTTTAAGTTGAGCAAATCCTTGTGCATAAGATATTATCTTACCTAAATATAAAGCTTTTCTTATACTTTCGATAAAATCTTTTTTATTGACTGATATCGTGTTTATTTTAGGTCCATACAAAATTTTGGAAGCAGATATACGCTGTTCTTTAAGAGCAGATAGATAACGGAAAAAAACAGATTCTGTAATTAAAGAAAGTGGTTCTCCTAAATCTAAAGCACTTTTACTGGTCCACTTACCAGTACCTTTGTTATCAGCACAATCTAAAATTAAATCGATTAAATATTTTCCTGAACTATTCTTTTTTCTAAAAATATCTTTAGTAATATTGATTAAATAACTATTTAACTCACCTTTATTCCAATCATCAAATGTATCTGCTATTTCTTCATTATTCATTAATACTATATTTTTTAATAAAAAATAAGTTTCTGATATTAATTGCATATCACTATATTCTATTCCATTATGAACCATTTTTACATAATGACCTGCTCCATCTGAACCAATATAATCAATACAAGATTCTTGATCTTCTGTTTTTGCTGCTATTTTTTTAAATATAGGAAATATCAGATCATAAATATTTTTTTGACCACCTAACATAATAGAAGGACCATTTAAAGCGCCTTCTTCACCTCCAGAAATACCTGCTCCAATAAAATTTAAACCAATTCTAGATAATTCATTATAACGACGTATTGTATCTTTATAAAAAGAATTTCCTCCATCTATAATAATGTCACCTTCTTTAAGATAAGGAATCAAAGATGCGATAGTATCATCTGTTGAAGAACCTGATCTGACCATAAGTAAAATACATCGAGGTTCTTGTAAAGAAAAAACAAATTCTTTTATTGAAAAATATGGAAATATTTTTTTACCTATATGTTTTTTAATTAACTGATTTGTTTTTTTAGAAGAACGATTAAAAACAGAAACTATATAATCATTTTTCTCTATATTTAATGCTAAGTTACTTCCCATTACAGCTAAACCTATAACACCAATGTTACTCTTTAACATTTTTACTCCTATTTTTTTAAAACAAATGAATATGTGTATATTATTCAATATACTATAATAATTAATTATTTTTTTAAAAATCTATATATTATTCTAATAAACATAAAAATTACATTA
>DATLVK010000089.1:0-3239 GCA_035577605.1 Buchnera sp. (in: enterobacteria)
CACATATGATTGCACAACAATGTGATTTAAAAGTAGGAGATTTCTTATGGACAGGTGGAGATATTCATTTATATAATAATCATTTAATACAAGCAAAAAATCAAATTCTTAGAATACCTAGAAAAAAACCTACTTTGGTAATTAAGAATAAACCTAATTCATTATTTAATTATCATATTGAAGATTTTTTATTTATCGGATACAAACCATTACCATCAATACAAGCAGATGTTTCTGTATAGTCAGTATATATATTTTATAAATATAATATCATGTTAATATTATCCACATATAACATTAACATTAATTATACAGATACTGAATTTAAAAATAAAATTTTATCACATAAAAAATATAGAATGCTATTAAAAAACAACATTCTATCTTTTTTTTGCTTTAATAAAGTTTTAAAATATATTTATTATAAAACTATAAAAAAGATTAATAACAATGAAAAAAAAAGTATATATTAAAACCTGGGGTTGCCAAATGAATGAATATGATTCATTAATGATTTCAGGAATACTAAAAAAAGAAAAAGATTATGAAAATACAGATGTACCAGAAAAAGCAGATATTTTAATTTTAAATACTTGTTCCATAAGAGAAAAAGCACAAGAAAAAGTATTTCATCAATTGGGAAGATGGAAAAATATAAAAAAATACAAACCTAATTTAATTATTGCTGTTGGAGGATGCGTAGCTACACAAGAAGGAAAAGAAATAAAAAAACGTGCAAAACATGTTGATGTTATCTTTGGTACTCAAACTCTACATCGTTTACCAAAAATGATAGATCTTTCTTATAAAACAAAAAAAACTATAGTAGATATTACATTTCCGGAAATAGAAAAATTTGATTCTCTTCCAGAACCATATGCCCCTAAAATATCCTCTTTTGTATCGATTATGGAAGGATGTAATAAATATTGTTCTTTTTGTATAGTTCCTTATACACGAGGAAAAGAAATAAGCAGACCTTGTGATGATATTATATTTGAAATCTCTATTCTAGCTGAACAAGGAGTAAGAGAAATCAATTTATTAGGACAAAATGTTAATGCTTACAAAGGAAACACATTCGATGGGAAAATATGTAAATTTTCAGAATTATTAAGATTAATCGCAGAAATAGATGGAATCGATCGTATTCGTTTTACAACTAGTAATCCAATTGAATTTACAGATGATATTATTGACGTTTATCGAGATACACCAAAATTAGTAAGCTTTCTTCATTTACCAGTACAAAGTGGTTCTGATAAAATTTTAAAATTAATGAAAAGATCTCATACTGTATCAGAATATAAAGAAATTATAAATAAACTCTTAGACGTACGACCTAACATTCAAATTAGTTCTGATTTTATCATTGGATTTCCCGGCGAAACAGAAAAAGATTTTCAAGATACTTTGCAGTTAATTCGTGATGTTAAATTTGATATTAGTTATAGTTTTTTATACTCACCAAGACCAGGTACTCCTGCTTCTAATTTAGAAGATAACGTAGCACAAGATACAAAAAAACAAAGATTATATACTTTGCAAAATCTTATTAATCAACAAACTGAATACTGGAACAAAAAATTATTAAATAGTACTCAATCAGTACTTGTAGAAGGGGTTTCTAAGAAAAATATTATGAAACTATTTGGCAGAACAGAAACTAATAGAATTATACATTTTACAGGATCACCTAATATGATAGGAAAGTTCATAAATTTAAATATCACTGATTGTCATAAAAATTCTTTAAAAGGATATGTAATTTAAAATATAAAACTAATCATTTAATCCTGATTAATATTAAATATATTACTAAAATCATGATTTCCTAAAACAATAAATTATAATAATACATAAAATTATATCACTGTATACATCACTAATTATAAATATAAAAAATAAAAACAACTAAATATGTAAATATAATAATGCAAAATATAATACTGGACATACAAGTAGCCTGTTCTAATAGTATTTATAAACCAGAAAAAAAAGATTTTAAAATATGGTTAAAAGAAATTTTAAAAAATAAACAATCAACATACGAAATTACAATAAGAATAGTAGAAAAAAAAGAAATTCAAAAAATAAATTTAAAATATAGAGGTAAAAAAATACCTACAAATATACTATCTTTCCCATATACCGAAAAAAAAAGAAAAAAGTTAAAATTTTTAGGAGATTTGATCATTTGTAGTACAGTTTTACAAGAAGAAGCTAAAATTCAAGAAAAAACACTGAAATCGCATTGGGCTCACATGATTATACATGGCACTCTTCATTTATTAGGATACGATCATATTAACAAATTTCAACAAAAAAAAATGGAATCATTGGAAACTAATATAATGCTGGCATTGGGATATAAAAATCCATATATATTTTAATATCTTAATATTAAATTTTTATTAAAATTGTTGGTATTTAAAATCATATGATAAAACATATTTAGAATAAAATATATATTGAAATACTATGAATGATGAAAATACACAAAATAGAGAAAATCGAAAAGGTTTTTTTTCTATTTTATTAAACCATATTTTCCATGATGAACCTAAAAATAAAGAAGACTTATTAAATCTCATACGAGATTCAAAAGAAAACGAACTAATAGATCAAGACACTAAAGATATGTTAGAAGGTGTTATTGATATTACTAAACAACGTGTACGTGAAATTATGATTCCACGTTCACAAATGATTACGCTAAAACCAAATTATAATATTAATAAATGTTTAAATATCATAATTAAATCAGCTCATTCTCGTTTTCCTGTTATGAGTAATGATACTAACTATGTTGAAGGTTTGCTAATGGCTAAAGATTTATTACCTTTTATGAAAAACATAAAAGAAACATTCCATATTAAAAATATTTTACGTCCAGCTATAGTTGTTCCTGAAAGCAAATACGTAAATCATATGTTAAAAGAATTTCGTTTAAAAAGATTTCATATGGCAATAGTAATAGATGAATTTGGAGCTGTATCCGGTTTAGTAACTATAGAAGATATTTTAGAATTAATTATTGGAAAAATAGAAGATGAATACGATAATAAAGAAAATTTAAACATTCGTCAATTAAATAAAAATACGTTTACTGTTAAATCTTTAACTCATATTAAAGAGTTTAATGAAACTTTTAATACAAATTTTAAAAATCAAGAAGTAGATACAGTTGGTGGACTCGTCATGCAAGAATGCGGACATCTTCCGAGAAGAGGTGATAT
>DATLVK010000090.1:0-4942 GCA_035577605.1 Buchnera sp. (in: enterobacteria)
AAGAAAAAAAATGGGCAGAATATTTATTTCAAGATGGTTCTATGTTAGGTTTAAATAAAGATATTCTTTGCCAATATATAGAATATATTACTAATATTAGAATGAAAGCAATAGGATTAAAAACACCATTTCCAATCAATACTAATCCTATTCCATGGATTAATTTTTGGTTAAACTCAGATCATGTTCAGAATGCACCTCAAGAAGTAGAATTAAGTTCATATTTAATAGGACAAATTGATTCATCAATTAGTGATTCTGAATTTAATGATTTTAAATTATAAATTATGAAAAATATTAATATTCAAATACATAATAAATATTATAAAATTCAATGTAATAAAAAACATAAAACTCTTTTAGAAATACTGGAATCTTATAACATAAAAGTAGAATATCAATGCCGACAAGGATATTGTGGATTGTGTAAAATTTATTTAATAAAAGGTACAGTAGCTTCATCTCTTAAATTTCAACCAATGGCTTATCTTAATCCAGGAGAAATTTTACCTTGCTGTTGTAAAATTAAAGAAAGTATTGAAATTAAACTTTAAATATATAATATTTTTTTTAAAATAATAAGATTTTTTCTGTAGTAAAAAATGAATATAAATGATAATATATTTAAATTGATTGAATTGTTGTAATTGCAATAGTATAAATTATATCTTCTATCGTTGCACCTCGTGATAAATCATTTACTGGTTTATTCAATCCTTGTAAAATAGGACCAACGGCAACTACTTTAGCCAAACGTTGAACTGCTTTATAAACTGTATTACCTGTATTAAGATCTGGAAAAATTAATATATTAGCACAACCAGAAATACATGATTTAGGTGCTTTCACAATTGCAACTTCTGGAATTGTGGCTGCATCATATTGTAGAGGACCATCGATAATTAAATCTGGACGTCTTTTTTTTACTATATATGTAGCTCGTCTTACTTTATCCACCGTGCAACCAAATCCAGATTCGTAGGTGGAATACGAAATCATAGCTATTCTTGGATCTATTCCAAATAGTTTAGCCGAATCTGCTGATTGAATAGCAATGTCAGCCAATTCATCAGCATTAGGCACAACATTAATCGCACAATCTGCATATATTAATATTGTATTTGATAATAACATAAAAAATAAAGAAGATACTAAAGAAACGGTTTTTTTCATTTTTATTAGTTGTAAAGCTGGTCGAATAGTATTAGCTGTTGTATTTATAGCTCCAGAAACCATACCATCAACATCATTATTTTCTAACATTAAAGTTGCTAAAATTACGTTATCCTTTACCATTTCTTTAGCATGAACAATAGTCATTCCCTTATGACTTCTTAAATCAACTAAACGTGTAATATAATTATTGCGTATTATTTTAGGATCAATAATATTATTGTTTTTATTTAAAATAATACCCTCTTTTAATGCTATATTGTGTATAGCTTTAGGATCACCCAATAATATACAATCAGCTATACCTTTTTTTTGACAAATAAATGCTGCGTGTATTATGCGACTGTCGCAACCTTCAGGTAATATAATTCTTTTTTTGACTCTACTAGATAATTTTATTAAATTATAAGTAAATAAAGCAGATGACATATCTGTATTTGATTCAAGAGAATTACATAATGATGACAACCAGTCACGACAAATATAATTTTTTATTTTTTTTACTCTGATACAATCAGTATTATTAACTTTGAAGTTAAAAGAATTTAATTTTGATAAAATTTGTAATGTATTTAAACTGACTGAAAAAATAGTCATACTAGTTTTCTTAAAATAGTCAAAAAAAACAGTATTTTTATATTGATATTCTTTTGTACTAGTTAATAAAATAGCAATAATATTACTATTCTTTATCTTATCTAAGTATATTTTTTTTATATATTGACATTGTTCAAATGAAATAATTAAAACAGAATTTAATATCCTATGATCCATAATAGTAAAAAAATGTTTATCAAACAATATAATGTTTTCTATAAAATAAAAATTTATTTTACCTATATTAATTATATGTGCATTTAAATACTGAAAAAAATGTGTTACTGGTATTTTTATTAATTTTGCATTAAACGGAATCACCGCTAATATTCGTAATTTATTAACTTTTAAAAATAAATATTTATTGTGATAAAAATTACTACATTCACTTAATGTATCTAAATTGATTTTATTATTCAACATATTAAAAAATTTTTTTACATTATTGATGATTTTTTTATTAATCTTATTGATAATCAAACCCGAAACTTTTAGATATCGCTCTTCCTTAAAAACTTTTTTTAAAAAATAAGTACATTCTATAAATAAGTCATACATTTTATTGGTTTCTTTCACAAGAAACACTATCTCAGCATTCAATGTTAATGCAATTTTATAATTTAACACATTTGATAATATACCTATTTCAGTAGGTCGAAATCCCTCAATGAATACAACATCATATTTTTTTTTATATCGATAAAACTGAGAAACAATTTTATCTATTAATAAACTAATATAATTAATATTAAAAAAAGATTCTGTATAAATTAATTTAATTGGCGCAATACAAAAAAAAGAATTATTTTTATGAATTACATTCATAGTGCTATCTGTATTCTTATTATTATAATATCGAACAATGGGTTTAAAAAAACAGACTTTTAAATTTTGATCTGTTATTGCTTGCATTAATCCAATACTAGTAGTTGTTAATCCAACATGAGAACCTATTGGTATTAACATTATAACTCGTGACATTGTGTGCCTCTGTAATTATAGAATATATAAAATATGTAAAAAAATTATTTTATATTAAATAAAACTAAATCTTATTTATTAAAGCAATAGCTTCCCGTGCTATAATCCAGTCTTCATTACTAGGAATAACTAAAATTGGCACGGTTCCTTCTACATGAATACATCTAAAAATACCAGACGTAGCATATACGTTACGGATAGTGTTTAATTTAATTCCTAATAAAGATAATTTAGATAAAGTTAATTCTCTAACCAATGAAGAATTTTCTCCAATTCCACCTGTAAATACAATGGCATCTAATCGACCTTCCATTAAAGAACTATAAGCTGAAATATATTTTGCTAAGCGATGACAAAAAATATCAATAGATCTTTGTGCATTTTTATCATAATGATATTTCTTTTCAGAATAACGACAATCGCTACTAACACCATTCAATCCCAACAAACCAGAATCCATAGTTAAAATATTATAAATATCCTGTATATTAATACCTAATTTTTTATTCATAAAAAAAATGATAGCAGGATCAATATCTCCACTACGAGTACCCATTACTAAACCCTCTAAAGGAGTTAAGCCCATAGAAGTATCTACACAAATACCCCGACAAATAGCAGCAACAGAAGCCCCATTCCCTAAATGACATGAAATAATATTTAATGATTTTAAAGATTTATTTAATATTTTTGCAGTTTGATAAGTTATATATTGGTGACTGATTCCATGTGCCCCATATCGTCTTATACTATATTTAGTATAAAAAAAATACGGTATTGCATATAAATATGAAATTTCTGGCATTGTTTGATGAAAAGCTGTATCAAATACTGCTACATTTTTTTTAGACAAATTAGGAAAAACATTTAATGTTGCTTTTATTCCACATATATTTGCTGGATTATGTAAAGGTGCAAAAAAAGAAGCTTCTTCGATACAAGAAATTACTTTTTTATTTATAAAAACAGATTTTTTTAGTGTTTCTCCTCCATGTACCACCCGGTGTCCTATAGCTACTACAGATTTAAATAATTTTTTTTCTTTTTTAAAAATATTGTTAAAAATAAACTCAAGAGCTGCCGTATGCGAAGTATTTTTACTTAAAACATCTTTATATTGAATAGATTTACTTGTCCAAATAACATATGATTTTGATGAGAATAATGAATCTACTATACCGAACAAAATCTTTTTACCATTACAAGGATTAATAATAGAAAATTTTAAAGAAGAACTACCACAATTCAATACTAATACTAATTGATTTGACATTTGTCAACCTATATAGTCACAAGTTTAACTAAAAATAATATTGCATAAATTACTACTTTTTTAAAAAAATATTTCTTCTATAAAAATATTAAAAATAAAAATTACTGATTCTTATTTTCTTAAAACTAGTATAGAATTAAATAATAATATAATTTAAAAAAATTATTAATATATAAATATTTAATTTATAAATAAAACTATGAAATTACAAAACAAAATTATCAAAAATCTAAAAGTAAAACCTAAAATAAATCCAAAATATGAGATTAACTTGATTACCAATAAAATTAAAACATACCTAAAAATACATAATGATATAATATCATTAATTATTGGTATTAGTGGCGGTCAAGATTCTACTTTAACAGGAAAATTATGTCAAATAGCTATTTATAAATTAAGAAAAGAAAATATTAATATAAAATATCAACTTATTGCTGTACGCTTACCTTATGGTAAACAATCAGATGAAAAAGATTGTCAAGATGCTGTTAATTTTATTAATCCAGATAATCTATTAACTATTGACATAAAAAATGCAGTATTAAGCAGTGAACAGTCATTAAAAAAAGCAGGAATCATTATATCTAATCATGTTAAAGGAAATGAAAAAGCAAGAGAAAGAATGAAAGTACAATATAGTATTGCTTCTATGAAACACGGCATTGTAGTAGGCACTCAACATGCTTCAGAAAATATAACAGGATTTTTTACTAAATATGGAGATGGAGGAAGCGATATTAATCCTATCGCTAACCTGAATAAACGACAAGGAAAAGCATTGCTCAAAGAACTAAATTGTCCGCCTCATCTATATCTAAAAGATCCTATTGCCGGTCTTGAAGATTCCAGTCCACATAAAACAGATGAAAATATCTTAGGAATTAAATATTGTGATATAGATGACTATTTAGAAGG
>DATLVK010000091.1:0-3109 GCA_035577605.1 Buchnera sp. (in: enterobacteria)
TGCTACTAAAACTGTAGAAAAAGAATTTAAGTTTAATGTTGGAGATATTATAGAGGCAAAATTAAACACTGTTGATCGTAAAAACAGATTAATTCATCTTATCGTTCAATTAAAAGAAATTAAAAAAGAAATAGAACCAGAAGTTAATGCTAATCATAAAAAAGAAGATAAAAATTTTTCTAATACTATGATAGAAGCATTTAAAGCTGCCAAAAATGTAGATTGATTATTTATTTAGTAAATAAAAGTATTTTAGGATTTTAGTTAATTCTTATATATGTAAAAATATTTACTAGAGGATTTATGACAACATCAGAATTATTTAAAAGAATTTTTAAATCAATGAATTATATTCCAAAAAAAATAATTGATATAGCAGTAAAAGAAATTTTAAAACATATGGTGTTTTCATTAACACACGGCAATCGAGTAGAAATTAGAGGATTTGGTAGTTTTTCTTTACATTATCGTAATGCTAGAAAAGGAAGAAATCCTAAAACGGGTGACATAATTTATCTTGAACATAAATATATACCTTATTTTAAGGCCGGTAAGCAACTTCGTAATAGAGTAAATATATAATTATTATTTTAAAAATGTTAAGTTTACTATTATTTAATACAACTAAGTTGCTATTATTACAATATTGTAACTTAGTTGTATTAATAAAATTATAATATTTTAATTAAAAGAGATTTTTTAGACAATGAAAAAGAAATTAATTATAGCTAATTGGAAATTAAATGGTGATAAAACTCGTATTCTTAATTTTCTAAACTTATTAAATGCATCTAATGTTCAGAAAAAAAATGAAATATGTAAAATAGTAATGGTTTTTCCAGTAATATATTTATATTTAGCAAGACAAGTAAATTTAAAAAGAAATATTTTTTTAGGAGCACAAAACGTAGATCTTAATCGTATAGGTGCATTTACAGGAGAAATTTCTGTGGATATGTTAAAGGATATGGGTGTTAGTTATGTAATTATCGGTCATTCTGAACGTCGTAGATATCATCAAGAAAGCGACGCTATTATTGCAAAAAAATTTAAGATAGTTAAAGAAGCAAATTTAACGCCAATATTATGTATTGGTGAAAATACAGAAGAAAAAGAATCAGGTCAAACAAAAGCAGTATGTATAAGACAATTAGATTCTATTCTTTCAACTTTGGGTCCGAATATATTTGATAATACTATTATTGCTTATGAACCAATTTGGGCAATTGGTTCAGGGAAAGTAGCTTCTCCAGATAGTATACAAAAAATACATAAATTTATTAAAGAACATATAAAAAAACATAACATTATTGGTTATCAGACAACACAGGTACAATATGGAGGATCTGTAGACGAAAATAATGTCTCTCAACTATTAAATGAAGCTGATATTGATGGTGTATTAGTGGGAGGCGCTTCTTTAAGTTACAATAAATTCTCAAAAATTATTAATATCATTAGTCAATTTTAGTTTTAAAATATAAAATAAATTATTTTATCTATATTAATTAGATAGTTATAGAAATATATTTGATAAAAATAATTATTTTATTTTTAAATATTACGTTATATGTGTAATAACATTTTTTTATTTAAAATTATGAAAATAATGTACTTTTCAGTATAATTTTTTTGCAATTTTTAACCAATCGTTCTTAAATGGACGTTTCATATTATTAAGAGCATATGAGATATTATTATGTATCATATTTTCATTTTTTATTCCTATACAATGACCTTTATATCCTTTTAATAATAGTTCTATAGCATATGCTCCCATTCTTGAGGCTAGAATACGATCATAAGCAACAGGTGATCCTCCTCTTTGGATGTGTCCTAAAATTGTAGCTCTAGTTTCTCTTTTGGTTTTATTTTCAATATATTTAGCCAGTTCTTCAACATCACAAATATATTCTGTTATAACTACTATAGCATGTTTTTTCCCCTTTTTTATTCCTTTTTTGATTTCATTTAATAATTCTACTCTTGTATAACTAATTTCTGGTAATACAATAAATTCGCATCCTCCTGCAATAGCAGCAGCAAGAGTTAAATCACCACAATTTCGTCCCATAATTTCTACAATGGAAATCCGTTGATGTGAAGACGATGTGTCACGTAATCGATCAATGGCATTAACAATAGTTTCTAATGCTGTAAAATATCCTATAGTATAATCTGTTCCTGCTACATCATTATCTATTGTACCTGGTAAACAAATACAAGGAAGACCCATTTCTGTTAATAATTGAGCTCCAATATAAGAACCATCACCACCTATTACTACAAGAAAATCGATTCCTTTTCTTTTTAAATTATTAATAGCTATTTTTCTTATTTTAGTTTCTTGAAATTCAGGAAACCGTGCAGATCCTAGAAAAGTACCTCCTCTATTTATCATATCAGAAACACTATATCTGTCTAATTGAACAATTTTATTTTTATACAATCCTAAATAACCATCATAAATACCAAATATTTCTAATTTTTTACCTAGTCCTGTTCTGACAACACCTCTAATAGCGGCATTCATACCTGGAGCATCACCGCCACTGGTAAGTACTCCTATTTTTTTAATCATATTTTCCTCAATATTAATATTATTAACATAGATTATAAGCAATATTATTTGAATATAAATATTAAGAAGTATTTTTTAAATAAGAATATTTAATAGGTTTAAATTCTTTATTGAACTCATAAACAATAGGTATGCCTGTAGGTATCTCTAATTCTAATATCTTATTATTATCTATATTATCTAAATATTTTATTAAGGCACGTAAAGAATTTCCATGAGCTACAATTATTATTTTTTTATTTTTTTTTAAAGATGGGAAAATACTTTCTTTCCAATACGGTATTACTCTATCTACTGTTAATTCTAAACTTTCAGATACTGGTAATTGATTAAGTTTTATATCGGAATAACGAATGTCATTACCAGGGAATCGCTTATCTAAAGTGTCTACTTTAGGAGGCATGGTAGTAAAACTTCTTCTCCATTGTTTTACTTGTTCTAGTCCATATTTTTGAATAGTGTCTAATTTATTTAATCCTTGTAAAGCTCCATAATGTCGTTCATTTAAACGCCACGATTTATTAATTG
>DATLVK010000092.1:0-10277 GCA_035577605.1 Buchnera sp. (in: enterobacteria)
ATTATATAAAAAATCTAAATAATATTATATTTAAATTATTAACATAAATTAAAACTAAAAATAATTATGTTACAAAAAAATACTATAAAATATCAATAGAATGCGTAATTATTAATACATAAAATAATAGAAAAAATTAAAATAATATAGTATGTTTTTTAATAACAACATCTTATGCAATTAAAATTAAGGAAAGGATATATATGTTTATTCCAATATACACTGAAAAAGCTCCTAAACCGATAGGACCCTATTCTCAAGCTATAAAAATAGGGAAATGGCTTGTATTATCAGGACAAATTCCTATCAATATTAAATCCGAGAAAATAGTAGATGATATTGCTGAACAAACAATAATTACTTTAAATAACATTAAATCAATAATAGAATCTTCTGGTCTAAAAATTAATAATATTATTAAAACAACAATTTTTTTAACTGATATAAATCAATTAAATATTGTAAATACAATCTATGAAAAATTTTTTTTAAAAAATAAAAATGTTATATTTCCAGCAAGATCATGCATACAAGTATCTGCACTACCTAAGAATGTAAAGATTGAAATAGAGGCCTTAGCTATAGAATATTAACTTTGATATTGTTTTATTAATTAATAAATAATATTCATTATTAAAATTATTTATATATATCATTTTTAGAACTTATTTTTTATATTTAAAATATGCCACAAAGTGGCATAAATAAAATTAATATATTAATTAAATTAAATATTACGACGACGAGAAGAAACAACGTTTTTATTATCTCGACGAATTCCTCTAGAATGTGAGTAACGTTCATTACATTTACGAAAATCTACACGATCGCTAGAACGTGTATTTTTTTTACTAGATATACTATAATTATTACGCTTTAATAACTTTAAATCAATATTTTTATTAAGAATTCTAGTACGCATTAAACGTTGCAACAAATCTTTAGACATTCCATAAGGTAATTCAATGGTAGCATAAGAAGAAAATAATTTTATATTTCCAATCTGACGACTACTAATATTTCCTTCATTAGCAATAGCACCTACAATATGACGTACTTCCACACCATCGTCACGACCGACGTCTATCCGATAAAGATCAGTATCTTTAGTTTCCACTCGACGATCACGACGAAATTTAGTGGTTTGTATATCATGATACTGACGCTCTTCATAGGTATTATAATTACGAGATTTTCTTATTTGAATATCTGGTTTAATAATTAAAGGTCGCTCTCCTTGAGCCATTTTTAATAAAGCTGCAGCCAAACTTTCCATATCTAATTTATCTTCCGGCTTTATTTTTGGTAATAAAGCACGATAATCATTTAAATCTTTACTTCCCAATTGGCATTCTATTTTTTTTGAAATTTTTTCAAGACGACGTTGACTTAATAATTCTGTTTTTGGTAATTCTACTTCTTTAATACTGAATTTCATTGTGCGTTCAATATTTCTTAATAAACGACGTTCTCTATTTTCAACAAATAATAAAGCTCTTCCTGCTCTTCCTGCTCGTCCAGTACGACCAATTCTATGAACATATGATTCAGAATCCATTGGAATATCATAATTAATCACAAAACTTATACGATCTACATCCAAACCACGAGCCGCAACATCAGTAGCAATTAAAATATCTAAACGTCCATCTTTTAATCGCTCTAATGTTTGTTCACGTAAGGATTGATTCATATCTCCATTTAATGCTGCACTATTATAACCATTTCTTTCTAAAGCTTCTGAAACTTCTAAAGTTGCATTTTTAGTTCTTACAAAAATAATCGTAGCAGAAAAATCTTCTGCTTCTAAAAAACGTATTAAAGCATCAGTTTTACGACCATAAACCATCCAATAACTTTGTGTGATATCAGGACGAGTAGTAGTATTAGACTGAATACGTACTTCTTGAGGTTGTTTCATAAACCTACGTGAAATACGACGAATAACATCAGGCATTGTAGCAGAAAATAATGCTGTTTGATGTTTATCCGGAATTTCAGCCATAATAGTTTCAACATCTTCTATAAAACCCATTCGCAACATTTCATCAGCTTCATCTAATACTAAACCATGCAAATTAGAAAGATTTAGAGTTCCTCTTTTTAAATGATCTAACAAACGACCTGGTGTACCTACAACAATTTGAGGTCCTTGACGTAGTGCTCTTAGTTGTAATTCGTATTTTTGTCCACCATATAGCGCTAATACTTGTATACTAGACATATATTTTGAAAAATCTGAAAAAGCTTCAGCTACTTGAACAGCTAATTCTCTAGTAGGAGCCAAAACTAAAATTTGTGGTGCCTTTAAAGTTAATTTAATATTATTTAGTAAAGGTAATGCAAAAGCAGCAGTTTTTCCACTACCTGTTTGTGCCATACCTAATACATCTTTACCTAATAATAAATTAGGAATACAAGCCAATTGAATAGGAGATGGTTTGACATATCCCATTTTATTTAATGCTTGAATAATTTGAGAATTTAAACCAAAATCTAAAAATGTAGTTTCAGTGTGAGTCATGCAGTACATGTACCTCTTAAGTTACAGCTACCAGTGAATACAAATTATTACAAAATATTTATTTTATTAAAAAGTATACACTGTATATTATGAAATAATAAAAATTTATTTTCTATTATGTAAATAAAAAAATAAATTTTAAAAAACTATCTATATTCCTTATAATAATATTACAATAAATTATATTACATAAAGACTAATTTATTTAAAAATATAAAATTAATTTAATATTTTTAGTTAAGAACATATTTATTAAATTAATAAGAATTATAGAATACCTTTTTAGTAAAAAAACACTATATTTGATGTACAATCCGACTATATATATATATTTTTATAGGATACAATCCATTATTAATTTAATAAAAGATTTATCCTGCAGCTTTAATGCTAAGACGTAAACGTCCTTGTCTGTCGACTTCTAATACTTTTACTGATACTATTTGATCTATTCTAAGATAATTTGTTACTTTTTCCACTCTTTTATCGGCTATTTGTGAAATATGTACTAATCCTTCTTTACCTATACCAATAGACACAAAAGCTCCAAAATCCACAATGCGTGTTACTTTACCAATATAAATTTTACCTACTTCAATCTCAGCAGTAATTTCCTCAATTCTGCGAATGGCATTTGTAGCTTTTTCTTTAATAGTTGCAGAAATCTTTACTGTGCCATCATCTTCAATTTCAATAGTAGTACCTGTCTCTTCAGTTAACATACGAATTACAGATCCTCCTTTTCCTATAACATCTTTTATTTTCTCTGGATTAATTTTGATTGTATGTATACGGGGAGCAAATTCAGAAATATCCGTACGCGGTATACTTAAAGCTTTTTCCATAACATGTAAAATATGTAAACGTGCGCTTTTTGCTTGATGTAATGCTAATTTCATAATACTACTTGTAATACCTTCAATCTTGATGTCCATTTGTAAAGCAGTAATACCTTCTTTAGTTCCTGCAACTTTAAAATCCATATCACCCAGATGATCTTCATCACCTAATATATCAGATAATATTACATATTTATCACCTTCCTTTACTAAACCCATTGCAATACCTGCAATAGCCGAACTAATAGGAACACCTGCATCCATTAAAGCTAACGATGCTCCACATACAGAAGCCATAGAAGATGATCCATTAGATTCTGTTACTTCAGATACTATTCTTATAGTATAAGGAAATTCTTCTATTTTAGGCATAACTGCTAAGATACTGCGTTTTGCAAGTTTACCATGACCAATTTCACGTCTTTTTGGTGATCCAACCATCCCTATTTCCCCTACAGAATAAGGAGGAAAATTATAGTGGAAAAGAAAATTATCTGTTCTGTCACCTAATAAATCATCTAAATTTTGAGCATCTCGAGATGTTCCTAAAGTTGCTGATACTAATACTTGTGTTTCACCTCTGGTAAACAAAGCAGAACCATGTGTACGAGGTAAAATTCCAGTACGTACATCTAAAGCACGAATCATATCATGTTCTCGTCCATCAATACGTACTTCTCCATTTAAAATACGATTGCGCACTATGTTTCTTTCGATATCATAAAAAATATATTCAATTTCTAATTCATCCGATATGATATTTTCATTAATTAAAACTTCTATTATACTACTTTTAATTAATTTAAGATTTTCAGATCTTTCTTGTTTTTCAGTAATTTTATACGCATTACTAATTTCATTTTCACATAATTCTAAAACACGAAACTTTAAATGATTACTGACTGGTAATAAATTTATATTCCATGGAGAATTACCGTATTCATCTGAAAAAGCACGAATATTGTTAATAACTACTTTTTGTTGTTGATGTGCAAACAAAATAGCATTCAACATCTTATCTTCACTTAATATATTTGCTTCAGCTTCTACCATAAGAACAGCAGTTTCTGTACTGGAAACAATTAAATCTAAATTACTTAATTTTAACTCATCTGTAGTAGGATTTAAAATATAATTATCATTCATATACCCTACTCTAGCTGCACCAATAGGACCTTTAAAAGGAATGCCAGATAAACTTAATGCAGCTGATGCACCAATAATAGATACTATATCTGGATTAATTTGAGGATTAACAGAAACTACAGTGGCTATTATTTGAATCTCATTAAAAAATTTTTTAGGAAACAAAGGACGAATAGGACGATCAATCAATCTTGCTATTAATATTTCATTTTCACTAGGACGTCCTTCCCTACGGAAAAAACCTCCTGGAATTCTTCCTGCAGCATAAGTTCTTTCTTGATAATTAACCGTTAAAGGAAAAAAACTCTGTCCTGATTTCGGTATTTTTTCACCAACAATAGTAACAAATACAGCAGTATCATCCATACTAACCATCACAGAAGCTGTTGATTGTCGTGCCATCATGCCAGTTTCTAAAGTAACAGTATTCCTACCATACTGAAATTTACGAACAATAGGTTTTAGCAAAATAATATCCTTAATATATAAATTTTTAATAATAAATTTAACCTAATAAATATAATTAAATTTTATATTCATATGGACACATGTTTTTATAATTCTTTATAGTCCCCAAAGGGCCAATAAAGCCCTTTTTTAAAAAAACTATCTGTCTCCTAGTAATCTACTATTATTGATACTAATAAAATCAATCAGTAAAAACTATAAATAAATCAGTACTCTTTACTTGTTAACGACGCAGTTGTAAAGACTCAAGAATATTGTTATAACGAATAATATCTTTTCTTTTTAAATAATTTAATAACTTTCGACGCTTAGAAACCATTCTTAATAAACCTCTTCGGCCAGAATGATCTTTTTTATGTATTAAAAAATGACTCTGCAAATAATTAATTTGAACAGTAAGCAACGCAACTTGTACTTCAGATGTACCACTATCTTTTTTATTTAATCCATATTTTTCAATTATTTTTTTCTTTTCTATTTCATCTAGAGACATTTTGTTCTCCATATATTATAATAAATTATGTATGATATTTTTTCTTATTTATATTACTTTAATAACAATAAAATCTATAATTTAAAAATCAGATAATAATCTTCTTGGTTGTATAAAACCTTGATTATCAATTTCACCTAATCCAATGAATTTTTTGTTTTCTATCACACGTACCAATTTATTTACATAATTGTACGTGGTTTTAATTTTCTGTCCTTTTCTAAAGTAAAATGCAGCTATAGTTGAAATAGTAACTTCTGGAAAAGAAGAAATAGGAGAATCAATAGGCATCAAAAAATTATATATATTTTTTTCTAAAACAGAATTATTAATTGATATTAGTGAAAATAATTTATGCAATGTAATCATTTTACATATTGGATAAGACCCTACTTGTAAACGACGTAATAATATTACATGAGCACCACAACCTAATATTTCTCCTAAATCATCAATAATAGTGCGAATGTAAGTACCTTTAGAACATTTTATTTCCAATTCAAAAAACTTTTTACTTCTATTAATACATGTTAATTGATAAATTATAACTGTTCTACTGATACGAGGTATTGTTGTAATTCCTTTTCTTGCATATTTGTATAATGGTATTCCTTTATATTTTATTGCAGAATAAAGAGAAGGTATTTGTTTAATTTTCCCTTTAAACTGATTTAATGCTGTTCTAAATTCAAGATCAGTAAAGGTGATTGAACGAGTTTTTATTATTCTTCCATCTGAATCAGATGTTGTAGTTTTTTCACCTAATTTTGCAATAACTCTATAATATTTATCAGAATCAATAGAGTATTGTGCAAATTTAGTTGCTTCACCAAAACAAATAGGTAGCATACCTGTAGCAAGAGGATCTAAAGCTCCTGTATGACCAGCTTTATTGATATAAAACATTTTCTTGACTTTCTGTAATACATTATTAGAAGATAAGCCCGATGGCTTATCTATTAATAATACACCATGAATACTATTTCGTTTGGGAAACAATATTGATTCCCCTTCTTTATTATCAATCATTATGACAATTTCTTTTCTTTTTTTATCACATGAGAAATAATATTAGATATTCTAATACCTTCTATAAATGAATTATCATAAATAAAAAATAATTTTGGTATAATACGTAACTTTATTTTCTTACTCAATAATGTTCTAATAAAACCAGTAGCATTTTTTAAAATTTTAATAGTCTCTTTTATAAAAAAAGTATCTTGATTATTTAACAAAGTAATAAAAATTTTTGCATAACTTAAATCTGGAGATAAAAGCACCTCAGATACTGTTATCATTGTATTCAAACGAGGATCTCTTAATGAATATTGAATAATCAACGACAACTCTTTTTTTAATTCTTGAGAAACTCTGAAAGTACGACTTACTTCTTGTAGCATGATAGATTCTCTAAACAATCTTATTATAAAAAAAAAGTATATTAGTATTAAACACTTTTTCGACATTCTATGACTTCAAATACTTCTATAATATCGTCAATACGAATATCATTATAATTTTTTATACCAATACCACATTCCATACCATTTCTAATTTCATTAACATCTTCTTTAAAACGACGTAAGGATTCTAATTCACCTTCGTATATTACTATATTATCTCTTAATATACGTATAGGATTGCTTCTTTTTATAATTCCTTCAATGACCATGCAACCAGCAATAGAAGAAAATTTTGGAGATTTAAATATGTTCCTTACTATAGCTGAACCAATGATCTTTTGTTTATATTCTGGAGACAACATACCCAACATAGCTGTTTTTACTTCATCTATTAATTTATAAATTATTGAATAGTATCGAATATCTATATTTTCTAATGCAATCATACGTTTAGCAGTAGCATCTGCTCTAACATTAAATCCCAAAATGATAGCATTAGAAGCAATTGCTAAAGAAATATCTGTTTCGGTAATTCCTCCAACACCTGATCCTACTATACTAATTTTTACTTTATTATTAGATAATGTTATTAAAGAATCAGAAATAGCTTCCAAAGATCCCCGTACATCTGATTTTAAAATGATATTTAATTCGGAAATATTACCTACTGCTATATGATCAAATACATTTTCTAATTTTATTTTTTTCTTTTTGGCTAATTTAATTTCTCGAAATTTACCTTGTCGATAAAAAGCTACTTCACGAGCTTTTTTTTCATCATTTACTACCGTGAAAATATCACCTACATCAGGTACTTTGGACAAACCTAATATTTGTACAGGAATAGAAGGACCTGCATCTGTCATATTATTATAACTTTCATTCCTCATTGCCCGAACTCTACCATATGAACAACCACATAGCAGCGTATCTCCTTTTCTTAATATTCCTTCACGCACTAATACAGTAGCAACAGGACCACGACCTTTATCAAGAAAAGACTCAATCACTACTCCACTAGCCATACCGCTAAATACAGATTTTAAATCTAAAATTTCTGCTTGTAACAAAATAGCATCTAGTAAATTATTAATACCATATCCAGACTTAGCAGATACTTCAACAAATATGTTATCACCACCCCACTCTTCAGAAACAATGGAATGTTTTATTAATTCTTTCTTTAATTTATCAAGAGAACCTTCTACTTTATCAATTTTATTAATAGCAACAATCAAAGGTACTTTAGCAGCATTAGCATGCTGAATAGATTCTATAGTTTGAGGCATGACTCCATCATCAGCAGCAACAACTAAAACAACTATATCTGTAATTTGAGCACCTCTTGCTCTCATTGCAGTAAAAGCAGCGTGTCCAGGTGTATCTAAAAAAGTAATAATACCATTTTTAGTTGTCACATAATACGCACCAATATGTTGAGTAATTCCGCCAGCTTCATTAGAAGCTATTTTAGTTGATCTAATATAATCTAATAACGATGTTTTACCATGATCAACATGACCCATAATAGTAACCACAGGTGGTCTTATTTTAACTATACCTCTATTTTTTTTTCTCTCTTGTAGAAGTGATTCTTCTAATGCATTATCACGATGTATGGTAACTTTATGCCCCATTTCTTCAGCTACTAATTGAGCTGTTTCTTGATCAATAATCTGATTGATTGTATTTATTGAACCTAATTTCATCATTATTTTAATAACTTCAGAACTTTTTACTGCCATTTTATTTGCTAATTCAGATACAGTTAATGTCTCACCTATTATAATATCTCTATTAACAATTTGAACTGGTTTTTTGAAAAATTGTTGTAATGCACTTCCTTTATTTTTACGTTTACTATTTTTTCCAACACGAATACCTATTTTTATTTCATCACGATCTTTTTTAACTTCTAAATTTTTCTTATTTTTTCTATAACGAGTATTTCTGATTTTTTTGTTTCTAATATGACGACTACTTTCTACAGCCCTATCGTTATCATCTTCTGCTTGACGAGCATGCAGAAATGTAGTTAGATGATAATCTTCTTTTATTTCTTTTTTATCTATTTTACTATTTAATCTATCTTTAAATATTTTTTTCCTTTCTATAGGAATATTGCGTCTATCTGTATTTTTTTTTATATTTTTCACTTTATAATCACGATTATCTTTTTCAATTCTTTTAGAAGAAATTAATTTATCACTTAATATATTATCAGTATTTTTTTTATTAATTACTTCACGTATTTTTTTATTAATTAACTCTTTTTTACCTTCTATTTTAATATTAATCGTAGATTTTTCTCTACTTTTAATAATCATGGATTCTTTTTCTTGTGTAATATTATTGATTGGTAATTGTTCTTTTTCTAAATTATTTTTTAAATAAGTATGTTTTTTTCTTATTTCAATTTTAACTAATTTATTTTTTCCTCCAGTACTAGAAATCTTTAAAACACTTCTCATTTTTCTCTGTAAAGTTAACGATTCTTGAAAAACATGTTTTTCTTTTAATAAGTGTCTCAATAACACTTCTCTTTCTGATTTAGTTACCAAATTATTGATACTCTTTAATATGCCTATTTTATGAAAAGTATCGATTATTTTTTTTATCGAAATATTTAATTCTTTTGCTAATAATTTTAGACTTACATCTATCATTCCATTCCTTCCTGTTATCAGGTCTTAGTACCAAACCAACAAATATTACGCGCTGCCATAATTAATTCACCTGCTTTATTAGTATCCAAACCTTCAATATCACTCAAATCATCAATTCCTTGATTTGCTAATTCTTCTAAAGAAGATATATTTATATTTACTAATTTTATAGCTAAATCTCGATCCATCCCATGTAAATTCAATAATTCTTCCTTAATACTTATTTTTTCTAATTTTTCTTTACTTTCTAATGCTTGAATATTTAAAGCATTTTTTGCATCTTTTCTAATTTTCTTAGCTAAATCTTTATTAATTCCAGGAATGGATAATAATTCACTAAAAGGAACATAAGCTAATTCTTCTAAAGAAGAAAAACCTGTTTCAATTAAGAGATTTATAATATTTTCATTAATATCTAAATAATTACTCAATGTGCGTCTAATTAAATGTGATTCTTCTTTATATTTTAATTTTAAATCATCAACAGTCATTACGTTTAATTCCCATCCACTTAATTGAGAAGCTAATCTCACATTTTGACCATTTCTACCAATAGCTTGAGCTAAATTAGCAGATTCTACAGCTACATCCATAGTATGATTATCTTCATCCATAATAATAGAAGAAACATCTGCTGGAGCCATTGAATTAATTACAAATTGTGCTGGATTACTATCCCATAACACAACATCAATTCTTTCACCACATAATTCACTAGATACTGCTTGAACTCTT
>DATLVK010000093.1:0-7204 GCA_035577605.1 Buchnera sp. (in: enterobacteria)
ATAAGAAAAAAAAAATAGGAGAAATTATTTTAGTTAATAAAAATGGTATTCAAATTAACACAATTAATGGCATATTAAATATTACCCAATTGCAACTATCTGGTAAGAAAATAATGTCAGCACATGATTTTCTTAATTCAAAAAAAGAATGGTTCGTTCCTGGAATACAGTTAGATTAATAATAAATACTGTTTGTTATTTGCATTGTTAATAATTACATACATCAGATGTTTTTAAAATAATTTTTCAATATCCCTAATACTAATTCTATTAGTTAGTAATACTATTAAATGATCTTCTTCTTCTATTCGAACATTATCAAAATTATCATTGGAAATAATAATATTATTATATCGTATAATTGTAAACAACATTGCACCAGGTGGAAATGTAATTTCTGATAACAAAGAACCAATAATAAAATTAGTATTTTTATTTCTTTTAACAAGAATTTCAATAACTTCTATTTCTCCTATCTGAAGAAAAAATTTACTTATTATATGAGGTGGTCTAATATAGTTTAGTAATTCAGATACAATTAATTCTTGAGGAAAAATAATCTGGTCAATGTTTTTGGAAAAATTTACTAATTCTAGATATCTTTTATTGTTTACTAATGCTATAACTTTTTTTGATCCCATTTTTTTTGCAATTATAGCAGATATGATATTTACTTCATCATTATTAGTTATTGATATAAAAATATCAGTATTATTAATATTTTCTTCAGATAATAATCTAACATCAGAAGCATTACCAAAAAATACTGTTGAATTTAGTAGATTTCTAGATATTTTCTTAGCTCTTTTTTGATTTAATTCTATAACTTTTATATTATATTTTTTTTCTAAAATATGAGCCAAACCAAATCCTATCTTTCCTCCACCTGCTAATATAATATTTTTATTCTTTTTTTTTGTAACATATTTTAATTGTTGCATTAATTGTAAAAAATATTTACTAAAACATAAAAGAAAAAATTCATCATTAATTTTTAAAATAGTAGAAGAAGTAGAAAAAAATGGAATTGCATTGCGAATAACAACGGGAATTAAAAAATAAATACCAGAAATTTTATTTTTTATATCAGAAATTGAAATACCCACTAAATTACTATTATCAGATACCTGTATTACAGATAAAACTATAATATCATCAAATAAGTAAATTACTTTTGATATTGTAGGATACTTTACAAGACTAATTAAATATTTTATTATCATTTTTTCTGGATGTATAAAATGATTAATATATTCTTCATTATTAGAAAAAATTTTATTCTCTACTTTTATATAATCTATTGACTGAATACTAGCAATTTTCTTAGGAATAGAAAAAAAAGAATACGAAATTTGACATGCTATCATATTTATTTCATCAGAATGAGTGGCAGCAATTAATATATCTGCTTCTTCTGCACCTGCTTCTCGCAATACCTCTGGATATGCTGCATGACCTACGACAACACGTAAATCTAATCTATCTTGTAATCTAAATAAATATAACTCATTATTATCTACAACTGTAATATCATTATCTTCAGTAAGTAAAAATTCTGCTAATATTGTACCAATCTGACCTGATCCAAGAATAATTATTTTCATTATCTATATTTCTTTAATACACTAATAAAAAAGATTTGGCATAAAAATATAAAAATAAACAATCTATATTATTTATAAAATGTTAAAAAACAGAACGGCATACAATGCCGTTTGTTATTATTAATAATTTAAGATACTAAAAATATATAAAATATATTTATTAAATTAAAAATAACGGTTTTACTTTTTAGGAATTATTTGAGAATTTTCTTTTAATCTACCAACAAATTGTATATATGCAATAGGAGCTTTATCACCAACTCGGAATCCACATTTTAATACTCTAGTATACCCACCAGAACGATTTAAAAAATAAGGACCTAAATCAGTAAATAATTTAGCAACCATCTCATTATTCCTAATTTTAGAAAAAATAAATCGGCGATTTTTAATATTATCTATTCTAGACCTAGTAATTAGCGGTTCTATTATACGACGTAGTTCTTTTGCTTTAGCTAAAGTAGTTTTAATTAATTCATTACGTAATAACGAACATACCATATTCTGAAACATTGCTTTTACATGATCAGAACTGCGATTTAATCGACGACCAATTTTTCTATGACGCATTCTATTCTCCTTCTCAATATGGTATTAAAAAATAAAAATGTATCAATCGTCTAAAATACTTTCTGGAGGCCAATTTTCTAAACGCATACCTAAAGATAAATCTCGTGCAGCCAATACATCTTTGATTTCACTTAAAGATTTTTTACCTAAATTAGGTGTTTTAAGTAATTCCATTTCAGTTCTTTGAACCAAATCACCTATATAATGAATAGTTTCTGCCTTTAAACAATTAGCTGAACGCACAGTTAATTCCAAATCATCTACTGGACGCAATAAAATAGGAGCAAATTCTGGTTTTTCTTCTATCAGTTCCGGCTCACGTGAATCACGTAAGTCTACAAAAGCTTCAAGTTGATTAGCTAAAATAGTAGCTGCACGTCTAATAGCTTCTTCAGGATCAATAGTCCCATTAGTTTCCATTTCAATAATTAATTTGTCTAAATCAGTACGTTGTTCTACACGAGCTGCTTCAACATTATAAACAATACGATCTATAGGACTATAACATGCATCAATAAATAACTTTCCTATAAAACGATTATTATCTTCTAAAGATACTCTATTAGAAGCTGGCACATAACCTCGTCCTCTTTGTATAGTAATTCTCATACTAATAACAGATTGTTCACAAGTTAAATGACATATAATATGTTCAGGATTGATAATTTCCACATCATTCGCATGCATGATATCTGCTGCTGTTACTAAACCTATTCCCGATTTATTTAAATTTAATACAATGTGATCTTTACCATATAATTTTATCGCTAAACCTTTCAAATTTAGTAAAATCTCGAGAATATCTTCTTGTACTCCTTCTTTAGTGCTATATTCGTGTAATATTCCATCAATTTCTACTTCTGTAACTGCACAACCTGGCATAGAAGACAGTAATATTCTACGCAATGCATTACCTAATGTATGACCAAAACCGCGCTCCAATGGTTCAAGAATAACTTTAGCATGTGTGGGACTAATATGTTCAATATCTACTAAACGTGGTTTTAAAAAATTAGTTACAGAACTCTGCATTATGTCCTCTTCTTTCAATTCCAACTTTATTTAGAATAAAGCTCAACTATCAAGTGTTCATTAATTTCTGCAGGTAAATCTGCCCGTTCAGGAAAACGCTTTAAACAACCTTCCATTTTATTAACATCTACTTCCAACCAATCCGGTTTTTCTCTTTGTTCTGATAACTCTAAAGCCGCTTTTATACGAGATTGATTTTTACATTTATCACGAATAGTAATCCTATCATTAAGCGACAATTGATAAGAAGCAATATTCACAATACGATTATTGACTAAAATCGATTTATGATTAACTAATTGACGAGCTTCTAATCTAGTTGAACCAAAACCCATTCGATAAACAATATTATCTAATCTATCTTCCAATAATTTTAATAAATTTTCTCCTGTATTACCTTTTAAACGCACAGCTGATTTATAATAATTATGAAATTGACGTTCCAATATACCGTATAAACGACGTACTTTTTGCTTTTCTCTTAATTGAATTCCATAATCAGATAAACGAATTTTACGACTACCGTGTTGACCAGGAGGTTGTTCTAATTTACATTTAGTATCAATAGAACGCACTCCAGATTTTAAAAATAAATCGCTACCTTCACGACGACATAATTTTAATTTAGGACCCAAATATTTTGCCATTTTATCAATTCTTCCATTTATATAAAATTTTTATACACGACGTTTTTTAGGTGGACGACAACCGTTATGAGGTATAGGGGTAACATCAGTAATATTTGTAATACGAAAACCAGCAGCATTCAATGCACGAATAGTAGATTCTCGACCTGGACCAGGTCCTTTAACTACCACTTCTAAATTTTTTATTCCGTATTCTTTTACAGATTCAGCACAACGTTCTGCAGCTACTTGAGCAGCAAATGGAGTTGATTTAC
Organism: Buchnera sp. (in: enterobacteria); assembly: GCA_035577605.1. Classification (GTDB taxonomy): domain Bacteria; phylum Pseudomonadota; class Gammaproteobacteria; order Enterobacterales; family Enterobacteriaceae; genus Buchnera_C. Next base: position 4,108 of record DATLVK010000093.1, read on the forward strand.
GAGATCCTCTAAAACCAGAACCACCCGAAGTTGCCCAACCTAAAGTGTTACCATGTCTATCGGTAATTGTTACAATAGTATTATTAAATGAAGCATGAACATGAGCTACACCATCTAAAACTTGTCTTTTAACACGTTTTCTGACACGCACTGGTATTTTTGCCATGGTGAATTAAAATTCCTTGATTATTGTTTTTTTATTGCTTTTCTCGGACCTTTTCTCGTACGAGCATTGGTTTTGGTTCTCTGACCACGAACAGGCAATCCTCTACGATGACGCAAACCACGATAACATCCAAGATCCATTAATCTTTTTATATTTAATGTCTTTTCTCTTCTTAAATCACCTTCAACAACAAATTTGCTAACTTCAATTCGTAATAGTTCTATTTCCTCTTCAACTAAATTTTTTACTTTTACATTTTCGTTTATTCCAGAAATAGAACAAATTAATTTAGCACGAGTTTTACCAATACCATATATAGATAATAATGCAATAATAATATGTTTATGCTCAGGAATATTGATACCTGCAATACGAGCCACTATTTACTCCTACAGTTTTATGTTATTGTATAAAAAATATTTTATATATAAAATATTTTTTAGAATATAAATCATAAAAACTAAAAAAATTAATTACTACATGAATAATTAATTTAACCTTGACGTTGTTTATGTTTTAGTTCATGAGTACAAATCACACGAACAATATTTTTTCTCCGTACAATCTTACAATTACGACATAATTTTTTTACAGATGCTCTGACTTTCATCCTGCACTCCATGTAGATATATTTACTGTCGATAAATATCTTTAAAATTTAATTTAGCTTTTTTTAATGCAGATTCATATTGCGTAGACATCATTAATGTTTGTACTTGAGAAATAAAATCAATAATAACTACTACTACAATTAATAAAGATGTACCACCAAAATAAAATGGAACATGAAAAACAATTCTCATTAATTCTGGAATTAAACAAATAAAAGTAATATATACGGCACCAATTAATGTTAGACGTAACATAATTTTATTAATATATCTTGCAGTTTGTTCTCCAGGTCGAATGCCAGGGACAAATGCTCCTGATTTTTTTAAATTTTCTGCTGTTTCTCGAGGAGAGAAAACTATACCTGTGTAAAAAAAACAAAAGAAAATAATTGCAATAGCATACAAAAATATATAAAGCGATTTACTTGGTTGTAAATATAAAGCAATTTGTATCAACCACTGCCACTTACTTCCACCACTACACCACGATATAATAGTTGCTGGAAAAAGAACAATACTAGAAGCAAATATAGCAGGAATCACACCCGACATATTAACTTTTAATGGTAAATGGCTACTTTGTGCTGCATATATTCGTCTACCTTGTTGACGTTTTGCATAATGCACACTAATTTTTCTTTGACTACGTTCTATTAAAACTACTAAAAAAACAATTAAAAAGACAAATAATACAATAAATAAAAGTAATAAAAAATTTAATTGACCTAATCTTACTTGTTCCAAAGTATGACTTATTGCAGAAGGTACACCAGCTACAATTCCAGAAAAGATGATTATTGAAATACCATTACCCAAACCTTTTTCGGTAATTAGCTCACCTAACCACATTAAAAATATAGTACCAGTTACTAAAGTAATAACAGAAATAAAGTAAAAATACAAATCGGGATTAATAATTAATAAGTGTAAAGTAGGCATGTTAGGTAAACTAACAGCAATACCAATAGATTGTAAAAATGCCAGTAATAAAGTACTATATCTAATATATTGATTGATTTTTCGTCTTCCAGATTCACCTTCTTTTTTTATTTCTACTAATTTTGGATAAACCAATGTCAATAGTTGAACAATAATAGAAGCTGAAATATACGGCATAATACCTAATGCAAAAATAGAAGCACGACTTAAAGCACCACCAGAAAACATATTAAACATTTCAACAATGGTACCTTGCTGTTTTTCTAATAATCTAGATAAAATTGTAACGTCAATACCAGGAATTGGAATAAAAGAACCAATACGAAAAATAATTAATGCCATTATAACAAACATGACTCTTTTTTTAAGTTCATTAAAACTACTATGGTAACTTTGATAGTCTGATCTCAATTTTTTCACCATGTTATATACTACTTATTCCTCTATTGTACCACCACAATTTTTAATTGCTGCACGCGCACCCTTTGTCACACGCAACCCATATATTTTAATCGGTGAAGAGATTGTTCCAGATAAAATAATTTTTACAAATTTAATATTATTATTAACAATATTATGTTTCTTTAATAAATTTAAAGTAATTAATTGTATTTTAAACTGATCTAATTCTGATAACCGAACTTCTTTTGTTACATGTTTTTTTTGAGAAACAAATCCAAATTTAGGTATTCTTCGATATAAAGGCATTTGACCACCTTCAAAACCACGATTAACACCACCTCCTGTACGTGATTTTTGTCCTTTATGTCCTCTACCAGCAGTTTTACCTAGACCAGAACCTATTCCTCTTCCTACTCTTTTTCTTTTTTTATAAGAATATTTTCCTGGAACAAGACTATTTAAATACATTTTTTTATATTTCCTGTATTTTTAACATATAAGATAATAATCTTATCATACCCCGAATAGATGGCGTATCTTCTCGTTCTACAGTATGTCCAATATAACGTAAACCAAGACCAATTAATGTAGATTTATGTTGAGATAAACGACCTATAGAACTTTTTACTTGAGTAATATGTATAATTTTTTTCATATGTGTGTCATCCTATACAATCTGAAATAGATTTATTCCGTTTAGCTGCTACTATTTCTGGTGATCTCATACTTTCTAAACCCTTTATTGTTGCTCTCACTACATTAATAGGATTCGTAGAACCATACGTTTTCGCTAATACATTATGTATTCCAGCAACTTCTAATACTGCTCTCATAGCACCACCAGCAATAATTCCTGTACCATCTGATGCAGGTTTCATAAATATATTTGAACCCGTATGCGAACCTTTAACAGAATGTTGTAAAGTTCCATTTTTAATCTCTATCAGAATCATATTTCTTCTTGCTTTTTCCATAGCTT
>DATLVK010000094.1:0-3062 GCA_035577605.1 Buchnera sp. (in: enterobacteria)
TAATTGTATTCATAACATAAAAAATAATCATTTATTGTAATAATTATGTAATTTTTGTTATTTTTTCGATATTATTAAATAATTATTAAAAATAAAATAAATGAATATTTTATATATAATATTCAAAAAAATGGTATCTTCATTAAATGATTAAGAAAATAAGAAATTTTTCTATTATTGCACACATTGATCATGGGAAATCAACTCTTTCTGATCGTTTTATTCAAATATGCAATGGTTTATCAAAAAGAGAAATGCATAATCAAGTGCTCGATTCTATGGATTTAGAAAAAGAAAGAGGCATTACAATTAAGGCACAAAATGTAACTATTAGTTATAAAAATAAATATAATAAATTATTTCAATTAAATTTTATTGATACACCTGGTCATGTTAACTTTTCTTATGAAGTTTCACGTTCTTTATCCGCATGTGAAGGAGCCCTATTAGTCGTAGATGCTGCACAAGGAGTAGAAGCGCAAACAGTAGCCAATTGTCGTACAGCATTAGAAATGAATTTAAAAATTATTCCTGTATTAAATAAAATAGATTTATCAACAGCAAATCCTATTCGTGTATTAAAAGAAATAGAAGATATCATAGGTATTTCTACAAATAACATTATTCAATGTTCCGCTAAAACAGGTCACGGAGTTGTAGATTTATTAGAACAAATTGTTAAAGATATTCCTTATCCTAAAGGAGATAAAAAAAATCCATTACAAGCATTAATTATTGATTCTTGGTTTGACAATTACTTAGGAGTTGTCTCATTAGTATGTATTAAAAACGGATGTCTTGAAAAAAATTTAAAAATAAAAGTTATGAATACTGGAAAAGTTTATAAAATAGAAAAATTAGGTATTTTTACACCCAAAAGAAAAAATAAAGAATATTTACAATGTGGGGAAGTTGGTTGGGTAATGTATGGAGTTAAAGATATAAAAAGTGTACCTGTTGGATCTACATTAACTTCATGTGTGAATCCAGCAACTAAAACACTATCAGGATTTAAAAAAATAAAACCACAAGTATATGCTGGATTATTTCCAATGAACTCTGAGCAATACGAAGTATTTCGAGATGCTTTAGGTAAGTTAAATTTAAATGATGCTTCATTGTTTTATGAACCAGAAAATTCTACTGCTCTCGGATTTGGTTTTAGATGTGGTTTTTTAGGATTATTACATATGGAAATTATTCAAGCTAGATTGGAAAGAGAATATAACTTAGATTTAATTTCAACTATGCCTACAGTTGTATATGAGGTGGAAACGATTAAGAATGATATTCTTTATTTAGATACTCCGTGTAAGTTATCTGCGCTTAGTAATATTAAAGAAATTAGAGAACCTATTGCTGAATGTAATATATTACTGCCACCTAAATATTTAGGAAATGTAATAAAATTATGTATAGAAAAACGAGGTATACAACGCAAGATGATTTATCATGCTCACCAAGTTGTTCTTACATACGATATTCCAATGTCTGAAATTATTCTTAATTTTTTTGATCAATTAAAATCTGTTTCTAGTGGATATGCTTCTTTAGAATATAATTTTAAGAAATTTAAAACTGCTGATTTAGTATGTATAGACATATTAGTTAATGCTGAAAAAGTCGATGCTTTATCACTAATCACGCATCGTCATCACTCTCAATATCAAGCTCGTGAGATAATTAAAAAAATGAAAGAATTAATTCCACGACATCAATTTGATATTCCTATTCAAGCTACTATTGGAAAACATATTATTGTTCGAGAAACTATTAAACAATTGCGTAAAAATGTATTAGCAAAATGTTATGGTGGAGACGTAAGTAGAAAAAAAAAGTTGTTAAAAAAACAAAAAATAGGAAAAAAAAGAATGAAAAACATTGGTAATATAGAAGTACCAAAAAATGTATTTCTTTCTATTTTAAACATTAATAAAAATAAAAAGTAGGAAAACTATATGTCTGATATTCTAGCTATAATATTCTTGATAGCCACATTAATAACAGCGATTTTTTGGATAATACAAAAAAAGAACTATAATGCATTTAAAAATAAAAAAATTTTTTTACCTAATAGGGATATACATCACTGTAAAATTTTAAAAAAAACACAGTATATTTCATTTATTGCTTCATTTTTTCCAATATTTGCAATTGTATTTATAATTCGTTCTTTTATTTATGAACCTTTTCAAATACCTTCTGAATCTATGATGCCGACATTATTGATAGGAGATTTTATTTTAGTAGAAAAATTTTCTTATGGTATTAAAGATCCTATTTTACATTACACACTAATCAATACAGGAACACCAAATCGAGGAGATGTAGTAGTATTTAGAAATCCTCATAATACAAGCATTAATTATATTAAACGAGTTATTGGTTTACCCGGTGACCACATAACTTATGATATCTTAAATAAAATATTTATAATTCATCAAAAATGTACTGAAAATAATCACTATCAAAAAAAAATATTTATTACACATAAAAATAATGCCTTAAATACCTGTAAAAAAAATGATATTAACTGTATTAATAATCAAAATAATACAACTTTTTATTATCTTAATCCTAAAGATCAACGATCTAATCTTTTTTTATTCAATATTATTCAGGAAAAAATAGAAAAAAAAACATTTAATATTCTTATATCTAATCAAATTAAAGATGAAATAAATGAATATTATCAACAAACTGGTCAAAAAAAAGGAACTTGGATTGTTCCAAATAATCAATATTTTATGATTGGAGATAATAGAGATAATAGTTTAGACAGTCGTTATTGGGGTTTTGTGCCTGATAAATATTTAATTGGCAAAGCTACTAAAATATGGATGAGTTTTGACAAAGAAGAAAATAAATGGCCAATTGGTATTCGTTTAAATAGAATAGGAAATATCAATTAGAAAAATTAAATAAGTAATTTATTAATCAATTGTATTTATAATTAAATCTTTTTAAAAAAATACTGACCAGCTGTTATAATCTATCTTTTATTGTTTTTACACAGCTTAATAATTTAAAAAAACTAAATTTTAGAATAATATGAACTATAT
>DATLVK010000095.1:0-2327 GCA_035577605.1 Buchnera sp. (in: enterobacteria)
AAATGTTACATTAAAAGACGAACATATTATGGGAGAAAGTTCATATAAAAAAATGTTACCAGATATCATCTGTGATCTTAAAAAAAAAGGTATTGCTATAAAAAATAAAGGATGTCTTATAATTATGCTAGAAAGATTTAAAAACAGACATGGAAATCCAATGGGAGTAGTGATACAAAAAAAAGATGGTGGATATTTATATTCAATTACAGATATAGCTTGTCTGAAATATCGTTGTGAAACGTTACTAGCAGATAAAATCTTATATTATACAGATTCCCGTCAGCATCAATATTTATTGCAAATTTGGGAAATTGCTAAAATATCTGGATATGTACCTAAACATGTAGTACTAGAACATCATATGTTTGGAATGATGTTATCAAATGATAAACGTCCATTTCAAACTCGCACTGGAAATAATATTAAACTTTCTCTACTACTGAATGAAGGAATCAATCGGGCAAAAAAAATAATAAAATACAAAAGTCCGCATTTATCTGAAAAAAAAATCTGTAAATTAGCCAAAATTATAGGTATCGGTGCAATCAAATACGCTGATTTATCTAAAAACAGAACGACTGACTATATTTTTAATTGGGATAATATATTATCTTTTGAAGGAAATACGGCACCTTATATTCAATATGCATACACAAGAATAATATCTATCTTAAATAAATTAACCACTCCAATTTTAGACCTACAAGGCAATATTAAATTATCAGAAACCTTTGAAATTGAATTAGCACTGATTCTTTTGCAATTTGAAGAAAAAATAATGCACGCTGCAGATAAAGGAACCCCTCATATTATATGTAATTATCTTTATAAACTTGCAGGCATATTTTCTAGTTTTTATGAAAATTGTTCTATTTTATTTCCAAGAAATAAAGAAATATCTACTAGTCGACTAAAATTATCTTTTCTAACTGCAAAAACTATCAAAATAGGATTGCACTTACTTGGTATCAATACTATTGATTATATGTAATAATCTTTCATTTTTGTTCTATCTAAATATATTTTTTAATATTAAAGAACTATTTTTTTAAATAAAATTATTATGTTTTACTAAGATTTTTTACCAATAATACTTGTCATGCGTATCTCTTTGACATCATATACTTCTATATTAGATAATACACTTAACTCTGGAAAATTTTCGTGAAAAAATTGAAATAAAAATGTTCGTAAAGCATGATTAACTAATAAAACAGGTGGAACTCCTATCGATTTTTGATATTGAATTGCCGTGTCTATATCTTTTAATAATTGATTTGCTAATCCTGGTTCAATACTTCCATTTCCATTTTGAAATGCCTGTAATAATACATTTTCTAATTCGATATCTAATCCTATAATTTGAATTATATTACTATTGAATAATTTTTGAATAATTGATTTACCTAATGCTAAACGAACCGTACTAGTTAAAGCATTGATATCATTTTTTTTAATATCTGCATATTCTATTAAAGTTTCTAAAATAGTTCTCATATCTCTAATACAAACATTTTCTAATAATAAATTTTGTAACACTTTGTGAAAAATAGTTAAACTAATTATATTTGGCACTAAATCTTCAGCAAGTTTTGGTATTTTTTTAGTAATATAATTCAATAAATCTTGAGCTTCCTGTCTACCAAATAATTCATTCATATTTCTGTTAATTATATGATCCAAATGAGTAGCAATGACTGAACTAGTATCTATAATTGTAAAACCCTTTTTTTTAGCTTCTGTTATAAGATCCAAACTAATCCAAAATGCTGGTAAATTAAATACTGGCTCGATAATCTTTTCTCCTTTTAATGACGCAGATAGATTATCTGAATTGATAGCCATGACAAGATTAGAATATGCTTTACCAATAGCAATTTCTACCCCTTTTATTAAAATTCTATAAGAATATGGAGGCAAATTACTATTATTTTGAATATGTACTAATGGAGGCAAAAAACCTATTTCTTGTGCATATTTTTTTCTGATACTTCGAATTAAATATAATAATTGTCCCTTTTTTTTGACATCTACTATTGGAATTAGCTCATTTCCAATTTCAATACCTATTAAATCCTCTAGTTTTACATCATTCCAAGAAACTTCTGAAATTTTATCCATATCTTTAATAATATTTTTTTTATTTTTTAAAGTAAAAAATTTTGTATCTTTATTTCTATTGAATAACCATCCAGATAACATAAACAATATAACTGTAAAAGATAAAAATACTATACTTGGCATTCCTGGAACTAAACCTAATATACCCAGTACTGCTCCACTTAATAGTATCACTTGAGGATCATAAAATAATTGACTAATCA
>DATLVK010000096.1:0-6432 GCA_035577605.1 Buchnera sp. (in: enterobacteria)
AGATTTATTTACCAAAAAAAATAATCATAGACATAATTAAAAAAATATTGATTGCATTAGTTTGGTAAGTGAATTATAAATTAGTACCTGGAAAAATATATTTAAATTACAATTTAAATTAAATAAAAAAATATCTGAAGATTTAGTATAAAATATTATGATATAAATAACAGTCAACTAAGAATATTTTATAAAAAAATTATACTGATACTATAATCAATAACTAAGAAATAAGTGATTTACAAATTAAAATTTTCTGACAGAATCATACTAAAATAGTTTACTAATTATAACCTAGTATTTTAACATATGTAAAAACAATTTTTTAGAAAAAATAGGATGAATTAAAAGAAATTAATAATAATTGCGTACTTGTCTACTTATTTTAAAAATTTAATCTTAAATTTAGTAAAATATTGATAATATATATAAAAAATTACAGAAAAAATATCAATATATAACTAAAAAAATAATAATGGTAAAATAATTTGTGAGAAAAAATTAATTTATTAAACTTTTTAATATGAAATATTATACAAAATTTAAAAAATATTAATTATAGTGAAATATGTTTACTTATTGTATAAAATACAATGTAAAACTAAATATTGTTTTAAATAGTTGACATAATCTTATTATTTTATAAAAACATTGTGAGTATTTTAAGTAATTCTAGATATAGTTAATCATTTATTTTAATATATAAAAAATTATTAACGTAATTTTAAAATAAAACATCTTAATATATTTATTATTAATAAACTAATTGTTTATAAAAGTATTACATGTTATTTTTATTTCGAATTTTTGATAAAATAACTCTAAGAAATTTAGAATTACCTGTTACTAATGATTTTGAATGTAAATAATCATAACAACCACCTGTAATTTCGCTTACTATTCCTCCAGATTCTCTAATTTGTAATTCTCCAGATAAAATATTACGCGGTTCTAAATAAAAATTAAATACACCATCTAATCTACCTGATGCTAAATAAGCTAAATCGAGCACTGTAGAACCAGAAGATATGAGATGTATGTCGTTTTCAAGTAATAATTCTACTATTTTAAAATAATTTTTTGTTTTATATTGTTTATTCATTAGAAAATTAATTCCTATTTTACTGTTTTCTAAAGTATGAATATTAGAACATCTCATACGATAACCATTTAATTGCGCTCCTTGTCCTTTAATGGCAGTAAAAAGTTCATTTTTTAAAGGATCATATATGACAGAAATTTCAGTTCTATTTTTAATAATAACAGCTATTGAAAGACAGAAATGTGGAAATTGTTTCTCAAAATTATTAATACCATCTAAAGGATTAATAATCCAGGTAATGCTATTTTCTTTAAAAATATTGTAATATTTTTTAGTATAAATAAAATGATTAGGATATACTTTGTGAATAACATCTATCATTGTATTATATGTAGTTTGTATAATTTTATTAATTATATTATCTTTATAATGATTTTTATGTTCTATAAGGTGTTTGTGAGTATCATAATTTTGAATTATTATACTTCCCCCTTTTCTAGCAGCACGCACTGCAATATTCAGCATAGGATACATTTTTTTCTACTTTTGTAATAAAATAAGCTCATATCAATAATGTTAGAATATTTAGATATATAATATAATCTTGTTTATTTATAATAAAGTATTATATTATTTCACATAATTAAAATAGATAGTATCTATTTTAAATTTATTTTGTATTTAGTATATACGGTTTTATATCATTTATAATAAAACATATCTATTTTTCATATAATGTTGTTATTCATTTATAGTCAAATATATATAAAAATAATAATTTGAATATTATGTAGAATAATAAGAAATAGTAATTTAGGATATTTAATATGAAGAATAATTTACATCATTCACAATATATTGATACTAAAATCAATTTATTAAATTTTAATTACATACAAATGCAAAAATTTTTTCTTTCTATTGGAGAAAAAAATTTTCGTGCAGATCAAATTATGAATTGGATTTATCATAAATATTGTAATGATTTTAATGAAATGACTAATATTAGTAAAGTTCTAAGGGAAAAATTGAATAATATATGTGTTATCAAACCACCTAAATTTATAGAAGAAAAAAAGTCTATCGATGGCACTATAAAATGGAAAGCAGAGATTAATGAAAATTTAGTTGAAACAGTATATATTCCTGAAAAAAATAGATCTACATTATGTATCTCTTCTCAAATTGGATGTATTTTAGAATGTAGTTTTTGTGCAACAGGACAAATGAGTTTTAAAGGAAACTTAAACGTTTCAGATATAGTTGGTCAAATATGGAATGTTGCTAAAATAATTAGTTGTAATGATTTTAATAATCGTCGTCCTATTACTAATATAGTTTTGATGGGAATGGGTGAACCTTTATTAAATTTAAATAATGTAGTAAATGCATTAAAAATTATATTTAATGATTTTGGCTTTAATATATCAAAAAATAAAGTTACTTTATCTACTTCAGGTATAGTACCTGCTTTAGATAAGTTAAGTGATATGATTGATGTTAATTTAGCAGTTTCTTTACATGCTCCTAACAACATTATTCGTGATAAACTGATGCCAATTAATAAAAAATACAATATTCAAGATTTATTATGTTCCATTAGTCGTTATTTAAGTAAATCTCAAGCAAATCGAGGAGGTGTTACGATAGAATATGTTATGTTGAACAATATTAATGACAAAATTGTTCATGCTGAAGAATTAGCTATGATTTTAAAAAACATACCTAGTAAAATTAATTTAATTCCATGGAATTTTTTTCCAAACTCTATTTATAAAAGTAGTGACCCCATTAGAATAAAAAAATTTGCTTCGATTTTAATAAAGAAAGGATTTTGTACTATTATTAGGAAGAATCGTGGTACAGATATTAATGCTGCCTGTGGTCAATTAATTAATAATATTGTAAAAAAATAAAATATATCAGGATAATTACTAAAAACATACTGATATATTTATATCGAAACAATATTAATAACTAATCTACCTATATTAAATCAATGACTAATATCTATACTATTAATATTATTGATTGATAATAAAGATTTTTCATCAATAGACAGACGTTAATTAAATATATTTTATAGCATAAAATAAAAAAATAGAAGAAATATTAAATATTATAAAACATAAAATAATTATTTACAAATTAATTTGTAGAGAACATATAAAATAAAAACTACATTCGACACATATTAAATTACAAAAAATGTATCATATAGAATATTTCAATTCCTGAAATCTAAATTAATTTGAAATTTAATTCAATCTTTTAATGTTTTTTAAAATAAAGATTTTCTAGATTATTATATAGAAAAATTACTTAATTATTATACATAGAGTTAACAAGATTTAGTGATCTAAAAATAATATTTTACAATGAATGATTGGAATAATTGTCTGTTCAGAAAATATAAACAATATTGTAAGAATTATGTGCATAATAGATTTAATTTTAGGAATTAAGGTAATTTTTAATATTAGTCAATAATTAAATATTTATTTTAAATGAACTAATTTTATTTTCTTCTTAACTTATTTATAATAGGTATTTAATATTATCAAAAAATTTATAATTTAGACAATACTTAAAATATGTAGCAATGCAAATAAATTTTTCATTATTAGATATATAGTAAATCGTGTATATAAAGCTTAATTATCAAGTATTAGATCAGAAAACAGAACAACAAACTGTGTATTAATAGCATTCTTAATATAAAACAGTTTTTTAAAATATAAAGACTTATATTTTACAATATAATTAATACTCATTTTAAAATTTATGATAATATTCTGTTATATAATTAAAATTAATGTCCTATTTTTTATAATTAGACTTATTTAATCATCTTAAAAAATAAAAGAGATATTATTAATGCATATAAAGAACCAATCTATAAGAGGCATACATGATTATCTTCCTAAAGAAATAATACTATGGAACTATGTAGAAAATATTATAAAAAAAATTCTATTTAGTTACTGTTACAATGAAATTCGTTTGCCAATTCTGGAATATACTAAATTATTTAAACATACAATAGGAAATATAACAGATATTATTGAAAAAGAAATGTATTCTTTTGAAGATCGTCACAATAATCAGTTAACTTTACGACCAGAAGGTACTGTCGGTTGTGCTAGAGCAAGTATTCAACATAATTTATTAAATGATAAAGAACAAAGATTGTGGTATTTAGGCCCTATGTTCAGATATGAAAGACCTCAAAAAGGCAGATACCGACAATTTTATCAAATGGGTGTAGAAGTTTTTGGTCTTAAAGGACCGGATATAGATTTAGAATTAATCTTACTAACAACACATTTTTGGAAAAAATTAGGTATTGAAAAATATCTGATACTAGAAGTTAATTCTATAGGTTCTATTGACATTCGGAATAAATATAAAAAAGATTTAGTAAAATTTTTAAAAATAAATGAATGTTTTTTAGATCAAGATTCTAAAAATCGTTTAAACACGAATCCTCTTAGAATTTTAGATAGTAAAATTTTATCTACACAGATTTTATTAAAAAATGGACCTCAATTAAACCATTATCTTGATGACAACTCTTCTATTTATTTTAAAAAATTATGTTGTTTTATGTCTAATCTTGGGATTTCTTATACTATTAACAATAATTTAATTCGAGGATTAGATTATTATAATGATACTGTTTTTGAATGGAAAACAAATCAGTTAGGAGCACAAGACACTATTTGTGCTGGTGGACGTTATGATAACTTAATTAAAAAATTAGGAGGCCCAGAAAAACCAGCTATTGGTTTTGCTATAGGTATGGAACGTTTACTGTTATTAATAAAAGCAGTATCGTCTTTTATTTTACCTTATTTTATAGATATATACATTCTTGTTTTTGACGATTCTTTTAAATTAAATGCCATAAAATTAAGTGAATTGATTAGAAGTAATTTACCAACTTTAAAAGTAATGACTAATTTTTATGGAGGTAATATAACACAACAATTTCGATTAGCTAATAAACATAATGCTCGCGTTGCATTATTATTAGGTCCAGAAGAGAAAAATAAAAAATCTATATTAATTAAAGATTTAACTAATAAAAAACAAAAAATAGTATTACAAACTCAATTAATTCATGAACTTTCTTTTTTATTAAAATAATATTTTACTATTTAGCAAAATTTTTTAGTTATTTAATTATTTTATAAATAATTAGTTTATATTACTAATAAAATATTTTTTAAAAATTTTATTTTTTATTGAATGTATTTTATAAAATTTAAAAATCAGTATATTATATATTAAAAGTAACAATATATTATTTATTAAAAAATAAATTTTTTTATTTAATTGTTTAATTTCAGTATTATATATAATTGAATTTTATAATTATATTAAATTAGTATTTTATTTAAAAACATTTTTATTTTTTTAAATGTAAGGAACATCAATGTTAAAAAATAATAAAACTATTGCAGAATATGATCCTGATCTTTGGGACTTTATAGAAAAAGAAAAATATCGTCAAGAAAATCATATCGAATTAATTGCTTCAGAAAATTATGCCAGTTCACGAGTAATGACAGCACAAGGTTCACAACTTACTAATAAATATGCAGAAGGATATCCTAAAAAAAGATATTATGGAGGATGTCAAAATGTTGATTTAATAGAACAATTAGCTGTTGAAAGAGCAAAGTTGTTATTCAATGCTGATTATGCCAATGTACAACCTCATTCTGGTTCACAAGCTAATTGTTCCGTATATAACGCTTTGTTAAATCCAGGCGACTTAATACTAGGAATGGAATTATCACATGGAGGTCATTTGACTCACGGTGCTTCAGTAAATTTTTCTGGAAAATTATATCATTCGATTTCATATGGTACGAATGATAATGGTGATATTGATTATGTAACGTTAGAAAAATTAGCAAAAAAAAATAATCCGAAAATGATAATTGGTGGATTTTCAGCATATTCTGGATTATGTGACTGGGAAAAAATGCGTTATATTGCAGATAGCGTTAATGCTTATTTATTAGTTGACATGGCTCACATTGCCGGTTTAGTTGCAACGGGTTTGTATCCTAATCCATTAGATTTTGCACATATTGTCACATCTACTACTCATAAAACTTTAGCAGGTCCACGAGGTGGTTTAATATTAATTAAAAATGGTACATCAGAGCTTTATAGTAAAATAGATGCTTCCGTTTTTCCAGGAACTCAAGGAGGACCTTTAATACATGTGATTGCTGCTAAAGCAATAGCATTCAAAGAAGCAATGGTGCTGTGGAAGGTGAAGCTGCCGAATGAGACTCGGCAGATGCATTCGCTGTTCGTGCCGCTGATTGTGGATCGGGTCAACACGAGGTCGGGGCCGAAGGAGATTTTGATCG
>DATLVK010000097.1:0-2574 GCA_035577605.1 Buchnera sp. (in: enterobacteria)
TACTACAACAGTCTGATGTAGATTAACAAATTTAGTAAGTGATTTAGAAGCCAATAACATTAAACCCGTAGCTATGATTACGGCTGTCATCATTATTATTAAATTATTAACCATACCAACAGCAGTTATCACAGCGTCTAATGAAAAAATAGCATCTAATAATACTATTTGAATAACTACTGTCCAAAAATTAGCACAATTTTTATTGTTGATATTTTCTTCAGGATGATTTTCTAATCTTTCGTGTAATTCTATGGTTGCTTTAAATAGCAAAAAAAAACCTCCAAATAGTAAAATTAAATCACGTCCTGATAATATGAAGTATTGATTGGAAATCAATATGGATCTCAATGTTACCATCCAAGATATTAATGATAGTAATATCAAACGCATTAATAAAGTAAAACTGATTCCTAATAGACGAGCTTTATCGCGTTGATATGATGGAAGTTTATCTGCTAAAATAGCTATGAATACTAAGTTATCAATACCCAATACTACTTCTAATACAATCAGTGTAAGTAATCCTATCCAGGTTGATGGGTCTACAAGAAATTCCATTCAAAACTCCATGGAAAAATAAGACAACATAACATTTAGTATAATTAGTAAGAAAATAATTTAGTTAAGGAATATTAGATTAGAATATTTATTCCAACTTAAAGAATATTATATCATGACATTAATTTTAATAATATTAAAGATATAATTTGTATATATATGTGTGTCATACATATATGTATATAAATTATAAAGACCTATGTATAAGCTATACAAAGGTCTTTAATAAAAAAAGAATATTCTATTTAAGATAAAAGTGGAAAATACATTAAATAGAAAAAACATTTACTGCAGCAGGCCCTTTTTGTCCATCTTGGATTTCGAATTCAACATTTTGACCTTCAGACAATGTTTTAAATCCATTTCCTTGAATAGAAGAAAAATGTACAAAAACATCTTTACTACCATCATCTGGGGTAATAAAACCAAAACCTTTAGATTCATTAAACCACTTAACTTGACCTTTTATTTTCGCCATTTCGTAATTTTCCTTACAATATTTATTAGTTTTAATAATTATATATGAAAGAATAAATATTATATTTTATAAAGTATTATATTTATTTTTTAAGAAAAACATATATACATTTTTTACTTTAATTTTCTACTATAAATATAGTATCTATAATAACTAATTGCGTCTAAATATTTACAATATTTAAAAATAATAATTATTGAAAGTATTTAGTATAAAATATTTTCATATGAAATACAATAATAATAAAACTAAGATGTATAATGAAATTAATATTATAACTTAACTTCATTATACATTGTTCTACTGTATATTCAGTATGTATTTATTCTGTTATTTCAATTTAAGATGTGAAATATATTTATAGTGTACATGTGTTTTTGTAATAAATATTGTTTTATTTAATTATATTATGATAGATAAGAATTGTTGTATAATGCATTAATTCTTGTATCTAATGGAGGATGAGACATAAACAAATTGATAATTGATTTATTTTTTCCATTAATACAAAATGCAAGAATGCTACTTGATTCTTGTGGTTCATGACTCATTTTTAATTTTTCTAATGCTGCAATCATTTTATTACGACCAACTAATTTAGCAGATCCTGCATCTGCATGAAATTCTCGGTAACGTGAAAACCACATAGTAATTAGACTAGCAAGGATTCCGAATATCAACTCTAATGTAATAGAAGTCACAAAATAAACTATAGAATGACTATTTTTAGATTCATTTTCTTCTTTACTTCCTGATATTATAGAAGTAACTGTTTGTGCAATAATACGCGATACAAATATTACAAACGTATTCACTACTCCTTGTACTAAGGTCATAGTTACCATATCACCATTAGAAATATGACTTATTTCATGTGCAATTACCGCTTCAGCTTCATCTTGAGTCATATTATTTAGCAATCCAGTAGACACAGCGATTAAAGAAGAATTACGTCGAGCGCCTGTAGCAAAAGCATTTATATCTAAAGCGTCATAAATAGCTATTTCTGGTGTAACAATACCTATTTTTTTAGCTTGTTGACTGACTGTTTTAGTTAACCATATTTCATTTTCATTAGATGGATAATGAATTATTCTCCCGTTAACAGATCTTATAGCGATCCATTTGGACATTAATAACGATATTATAGAACCACTAAATCCAAATAATCCAGATATAATTATTAAACCATATATACTATGGGACTGAATGCCTGTAAAACTGAGAATTATTCCAAATATAAACATAACAGACAAGTTAGTCAACATAAAAAGAATAATACGCATCATGATATTTTCCTCAATTATTAAAATTTTAGTATATTAAAAAATTATTTTTTTATTAATATATTTGATTGAATATCAATTATTAAATTGATAACGATATTTATGTTTACCAAAAATTAATCTTGTTTAAAAATATTATTATTTTTCATTAAATATATTTAACATATTATGTGAAGATCTTCATCAAAATATTTTATCATAAATATAATATATATTTTAAAATTTCATAGTAATCATGAATAATAAAAA
>DATLVK010000098.1:0-6032 GCA_035577605.1 Buchnera sp. (in: enterobacteria)
AATTTAAAAAAGCATTAGATGCCAATAATATTGACACACCGTATTCTAAAACGGATATTCATGTTTATAAAAGAACCAAATCTTTAGAAATAAATTTTAAATAATTTTCAAAATAAGACCAATTTAATTATTCATAAATAATATTAATTACAGAAAATAAACATTAATGTTTTTAATATTATAATTAACAAGATAGAGATCTTATGTTTCTCATATATAAATCAAATAGATTCGATCTACTTATTAATCAAGCATGCAATATAATTAAAAATCATCCGTTATCAAATCCTTTACAAAATGAAATTTTCTTAGTAAATGATAAAGAAACTGCTCAATGGATTAAACTTTTTATAGCAAAAAAACTAAACATATCCGCTAATATCAGATTTTTTACAACATATGATTTTATATGGCAATTATTTGAAATTGTGACACCAGACATTATATTCCAAAAAAAACTCAATACATCTAGTATTATATGGAAGATAATGGCATTAATAGAAGAACAAAATATTACTAATATTATTAATAAAAAAAAATCTCAATTAGAAAAAAATACATTTTCATCTTACATATCTGATTTATTTAAACAATACTTAATTTACCGACCAGACTGGATTGATTCTTGGAAAAAAAAAAACGAGTATTTAAAAATTAATAAAGATCAAAAATGGCAAAAAAAAATATGGAACATATTAATAAATAATTATCTTGATAATCCCAAATGTTTTAATTTTTTAAATTTAAAATCCATGTTATTAAAGAAAATAAAAAGTTCTCGATCTAGTTTTTCATTAATTCCATTTCGTTTTTTTATTTGTAATATTTCTAATATACCTATACCTTATCTTTCTGTATTATATGCTTTAAGCAAAGAATACAAAATACATCTATTAATGACAACTCCTTATGTGAATAACACATTTGTTATAAAACAAGACATCAATAAAAAAAAATCAAATTTATACATATATTCTAAAGAAAAATACTATAATTTATACGAACAATATTATAAATTGGGAATTATAAATCAGATAAATCCACTTTTACTGTCCTGTGGGCAATATGGATATGAATATGAATCCTTCCTTTCATCCATGAAAAACAAATATATTAATTGCTTTACTAGTACTTATAAAAATACTTTATTAAATAATATTCAAAAAAATATCTTAAAAATAACAAATAAAAAAGATACAGATAAAGATCAAGTCTTCAATACTAAAAAAAATAAAAAAATGATACTCAATCCAAAAGATAGATCTATATCAATACATATTTGCTACAACATACAAAGAGAAGTTGAAATATTACACGATCATTTGTTAAATATATTAAATAGAAATGCTTTAATTTTTCCAAAAGATATTATTGTTAAAACTATTCAGTTAAATACATACATTCCTTTTATTAATAGCGTATTTAATTCAGTCTCTTCTAAACATCTTATTCCTTTTATTATTTTAAATGAATCATCAAATAAAAACAATGAGATACTATTTATTTTTAATAAACTACTTAATTTAGAAAAAAATAGATTATATAATCAAGAAATATTTTCTTTTTTGCAATCATCTGTATTGTCAAAACATTTCTGTATTGATCAGAAAGATATAGCTGTACTATTTAACATAATACACGAATCAGGAATTCGATGGGGTATGGATCAAGAACATCTTCATAATTTGTCATTACCAGATAATGCAAAGCATACTTGGGAACACGGAATAAAAAGAATTTTACTAGGTTATTCTAACCATAACAAACACATATCTTGGAACAATACTTTTCCATATGAAATAAAAAACAAATCTAATATTCCAGTAATATGTAAGATTATATTTTTAGTAAAAACACTAAATAAATGGAAAAAAAAATTATCGACACCTAAATTAATTAAAAATTGGTTGCCTTTATGCCGTCAATTAATAAATGATTTTTTTTATAAAACTTCAGAAACCGAAGATATATTAGATCATATTGAAAAAAAATGGATAAAAATAATTAATACTGGAATACAATCTGATTATAAAAAAAAATTCCTATTTCAGTATTACGAAATAAACTATTTTTAAAAAATTTTAATCGAAAATATAACTATAAAAAATTATTTTCTGGACCAATTATTTTTTCTAAATTTTCTGAATTGCCCACAATTCCTTTTAAAGTTGTGTGTATTCTCGGTTTTAATAGTGATTTTCCAAAAAAAAAAATATCACAAGAATTAAATTTAATTCACAATTACCCTAGAATATGCGATCCCGATATTTACAATCAAGATCGATATTTATTTTTAGAAACATTACTGTCTACAAAAAAATATTTATATATTAGTTATATAGGACACTCTCCTAACACACCTTCAGTTCATAGTTCATCTGTACTAATAGAAGAATTGTTACATTATATTACTAATAATTTTTATTTTTTAGAAAAAGAAAAAATAAGATCAGATCAACATCACAAAAAAATAGTTTCGTACTTGTGCCATTTACATACACAGACAGCTTTTGACATAAATAACTTTATAAAAAAAAATAATTATCAAAGTTTTGATTCAGAATGGTTAAAAATAGCCAATGTAAAAATCATTAAAAAATCAAAATTTATAAAACCTATTGCACCTATAACAGTAACGAATATCAATTTTAAAAAATTTATATATTTTTGGCAAAAACCCATTCATTATTTTTTTAACAAAAAACTTAACATTCAACTCAACTGTAAAAAATTACAAGTTATAGAAAACTTCGTACCTGACAATCTTAATCGCTATAAAATAAGATCGTATATACTTAATAAAATCATTAACAATGAAGATATTTCCAATGTTTTCGAATATTTTACTGATATCGGATTGTTGTCATATAATACCTTTAGTTTTACTTTTTTAGAAAAACAAAAACAAGAAATTATGCCTTTAGCAAAAAAGTTATCTGTAATACATAAACTACCAATAATTAATAAAAATTTTAATATTAAAATACATAACTATTGTCTACATGGCTGTTTAAATCAGATTCATGATATTGGTTTATTACGTTGGAAGCCTAAAAAAATAAATATAAATGATTGCATACTATTATGGTTGGAACACTTACTCTATTGTTTTTTAGGTGGAAAAGAAAAAAGTACAATATTAGGCATTAATAACAGTACATGGTATTTTAATCCAATCGAAAAAAAAGAATCTTATCAATATATTAAAAAATATATATCTGGATACATACAAGGATTACAAAAACCTTTATTATTACTTACATCTGGTGCAAATTGGCTAAATACAGTATATGATAAAAAAAATAAAACTATGATAGAAAATGATATTATAAAACATAAAGGATACGAAAAATTACTCAGCACATGGCATGGAAATAAATATCATATTGGTGAAAAAAATGATCCATATATAAAAAAAATAATTCCAGTATTAAATAAAAGTTATATTAATGATATATGTAATACATCAAAATATTGGTTAATACCGATGTTAAATTACCTATCTATTAATTAACAGAAAATATATTTTACATAAAAATAAAAAGTATACTTACTTATCAATGAAAAACATTTATTTTCCTTTAAAATGAAAACAATAAAAAAATTAGACCTATTTCACATATCACTACATGGAAAAAAAATAATAGAAGCATCTGCAGGAACTGGAAAAACATTTACTATTATTATTTTATATCTACGATTACTATTAGGAATAGATAGTTATACTGCATGTACGCGTACTTTCTCAGTACAAGAAATTTTAATTGTCACATTTACAAATACAATGCAAGAAGAGCTCAGAAAAAGAATCAAAAAAAATATTTATAAATTCCGAATAGCTTGTATAAAAAAAAATACTACAGATCCTGTTTTTAAAAAACTGATATCACAAATTACTAATTTAAATGATGCTATAATATTATTATTAAAAGCAGAAAATCAAATAGATCAAGCAGCAATTTATACAATTCATGGTTTCTGTAATAATATTTTAAATACTTATAAATATTCTTCTAATACATTTTTAAAAAAAAATATAATAGAAAACGTATATCCTCTATATTTCCAAGCAACATGTGATTTTTGGAGAAAAAATAGTTTTTTACTATCTGATCAAACTGCAAAAATTATTTTTCAATATTGGAATACTCCTGAATCATTATTCAAAGATATTTTCTCAATATTGCAACTTGCTCCTAAACTTATTAAACCTACATTAAAACAAGAAAAAACAATTATTGAATATCATGAAGAATTAATAAAAATAATTAATAATTTTAAAAAAATATGGTCAAAAAAAAAGGATGATATCCTATTATTAATTAATAATTCTAATATCAACAAACGCATATATAATAAAACCAACATCTCAAGATGGATAAACAAAATTACATTTTGGGCTAATACTACTACAGAAAACTACTATTTACCAAATGAATTAAATTACTTCAAACAAAGTTATTTATATGAAAAAACAAACACTGGAATTGTTCCAAAACATATTTTATTTGATAAAATCGATATTTTTTTAAAAATAAAATTTTCACTTAAAGAAATTTTCTTATTCCATGCATTAAATGATATTCCAACTATTTTAAAAAAAGAAAAAAAAAAGCAGGAACTTTTAGAATTTGATGATTTATTAATTTTACTTTTTAATTCTTTAAAAAAAAATAATTTCTCTCAAACAATATGTAAAAAATATCCGGTGGCACTAATAGATGAATTCCAAGATACCAATAATTTACAATATAATATATTCCAAAAAATATATAAAATAGAAAAAAATAATCTATTCGTACTAATCGGAGATCCAAAACAATCGATTTATGGATTTCGTAAAGCTAGTATATTTACTTATCTAAAAGCTAAAAACAATATTAAAGAACAGTATTATCTTGATACAAATTGGCGTTCTTCTTCTGATATGAATCAAAGCATTAACTTGTTGTTTTCTCAAAATAAAAATCCTTTTTATTTATCTCAAATTGATTTTAAATCAACATATTCTAGTAATAAAAATATAAAATTTGAAATTAATGGCAAAAAACAATCTGCATTATCTTTTTTAATGAAAAAAGGAAAAAATATATGCATTGAAGAATATCAAAAATGGATAGCAAAAGAATGTGCAAAATGTATAGCTTATTGGTTGGACAACAGTCGTAAAGGTCTAGCTGTTATCAAAAAGGATAACAATACTGTTCCATTACAAGCTAAAGATATTACCATTCTTGTAAGAAACAAAAATGAAGCTGAAATAATAAAAAAAGCACTAAATGATATCAACATTAATTCTTATTATTATGCACATCAACACAGTATCTATCGTACTACGGAAGCACAAGAACTACTTTGGATACTACAATCTATTTTAGATCCATATGATGAAAAATTATTAAGAATAGCAATGTCTACCAATATATTAGGATATAATAGCAAAGAAATAGATTCTCTAAATAAAAAATATGAATTTTGGTCTTTATTAATAAAAAAAATCAATAAATATATGATTATTTGGAAAGAAAAAGGTATTTTTAATATGGTAAAAAATATTTTAATTGATCATTATAAAATTAAAAAAAATTTTTCATATACTAAAAACCAATCTGAGATCATTAATATCTTACAATTATCTGAATTACTTCAAGAAAAATCGAGATATATTACAGAACACTATTCATTAATTTTTTGGTTCGAAAATAAAATATTAAACTCTGATGATAATTCAAAAGAAGATAATATCAGAACACATTATGACAATAATTCCATAAAAATTATTACTTTCTACAAATCAAAGGGATTAGAATATTTGATCACTTGGATCCCTTTTGCTATTTACTTTTTAAAATCAAAATTTAATTTATACCATAATAAAAAGACACTAAAAACAATACTGGATTTAAATATTAATCAACAGAAATTTAAACAAGCAAAAATAGAAAGATTATCCGAAGATATAAGATTATTATATGTTGCTCTAACACGATCTATATTACACTGCAGTATAGGCATTGCACCTGTAATAAAAA
>DATLVK010000099.1:0-25645 GCA_035577605.1 Buchnera sp. (in: enterobacteria)
CAAAAACAGATAAAGAAAAAAAACCTTTTCTTACGATACAATGACAAGTAGTGCATACACAAGATCTTTCACATACATGATTAATATTAATATTATTACGTAAAGCTATGTCTAAAATAGTTTCACCTTCATTCGCATAAAAAGTACCACCTTTTGGTAATAAAAACTTATGTGGTAAAAACGTAATTTTTGGCATCATTAAACCTCATAAAATAATATTAATATGTTATTATTAGAACATTAAAACATCAATATTAAAAACTATTATTTAATCCTAAAAATTTTATTAACACTATCCACTTACAAAATTAAATTTTATTTTTTTAATTCTACTAAACTATTTTTTAAACTCCTAAAAAAAAATAATTTAGTTACTATATTTGCTGCTTTTTCCCAAGAT
Source organism: Buchnera sp. (in: enterobacteria) (assembly GCA_035577605.1). GTDB lineage: Bacteria > Pseudomonadota > Gammaproteobacteria > Enterobacterales > Enterobacteriaceae > Buchnera_C. The sequence goes on from DATLVK010000099.1 coordinate 401, forward strand.
TCTATTTCAAATTCTTTTTTCATTTCGTATTCGTATTTTTCTTTAATCTTATTAATACGTTGTAATAAATTATTAAAATCATCTAAATTAAACGACGATCCCTTTAATCTATCGATCTCTTCATAAAAACTAAATTGTTCAATTAAAAAATCTTTTTCATACATCGAATGTTTCTTATCAGTAACATTTAATCCATTTAAAAATAAAAGATATTCTGCACGAGACAAAGGATCTCTTAAAGTTCTATATGCTTGATTAACCATAATTGAACTATTTAACATTTTTATTTTTATTGATTTAGCATAATGATTAAACAAATCAGGATGAAACTTACGTTGAAGTTGATGAAATTTTTTAGATAATACTTTAACTTGAATATCAAATTTTTGAGGCAAATTAAATAATTTAAAATAATTCATATGTTACTCAATATTACCAATCATACATATAAATTTTACGTATAATGTATTAATATATCTTTAATCTTAAAAAATAAAATTTATTTAAATTTCACAATATACTTTTATTGTGCTGAGGTCACCTTCCTCTCAGCACTTAAACTTAAAAAATTATTTTTTTTTACTATTGTAATCAGAAATAGCAGCTTTAATAGCATCTTCAGCTAAAATAGAACAATGTATTTTTACAGGAGGTAATTCTAATTCTTCAGCTATCTTAGTATTTTTAATATTTTCAGCCTCTTTTAATGACTTACCTTTTACCCATTCTGTCATTAAAGAACTAGAAGCAATCGCTGAACCACAACCATATGTTTTAAAACATGCATCTTGAATAATTCCATTATCTACTTTTATCTGTAATTTCATTACATCTCCACAAGCAGGTGCTCCCACTAAACCTACACCTATACTAGAATCAACAGTAGAGAACGAACCTACATTACGAGGATTTTCATAATGATCTATTACTTTTTTACTATAAGTCATATTAATTACCTTTTATAAATTATTCATGTTAAAATTAATTATGCTGCCATTTGACAGAATCTAAATCAATTCCAGATTGAAACATTTCCCATAATGGAGATAATTCACGTAATCTCATTATTGATTTATGCACTAATGAAATAGCATAATTAATTTCTTCAACTGTTGTAAAATGAGAAAATGAAAAACGAATAGAACTATGAGCCAATTCATCCTTTAATCCTAAAGCTTTTAATACATAAGAAGCTTCTAAACTTGCAGAAGTACAAGCAGATCCAGAAGAAACAGCTAGATCTTTTAATGCCATAATTAGTGATTCACCTTCAACATAACTAAAACTAATATTTAAAATATAAGGTGATCCATATTGTAAATCAGAATTTAAATATACTTCTTCTATGTCTTTTATACCGTTCCAAAATAAATTTCTCAATTCTAAAACGTGTTTATAATTAATTGATATATTTTTTTTTGCTAATTTAAAAGCTTCTCCCATTCCTACAATCTGATGCACAGGTAAAGTTCCTGATCTCATACCACGTTCATGACCTCCTCCATGGATTTGAGTAAATAAACGTACACGCGGTTTACGACGTATATATAAACCGCCAATACCTTTAGGTCCATATAACTTATGAGCTGAAAAAGACATTAAATCAACACCTAATTGTTCCACGTCAACAGGTATTTTACCAACACTTTGAGTAGCATCTACATGAAATAATATTTTTTGTGCTTTACAAATTTTAGAAATTTTGCTTATATCCTGTATAATACCAATTTCATTATTAATATGCATTATAGAAACAAGAATTGTCTCTTGATTAATCGCATCTTCAATATCTTTAAAACTTATTAAACCGTTTTTCATTGGACTAAGATACGTAACAACAAATCCTTTATCCTCAAGGTATCTGCATGTATCTAAAACAGCTTTGTGTTCAGTTTTAGAAGTGATAATATGATTACCATATTTTTTATAAAATAAACTGCTTCCCTTGATAGCTAAATTATTAGATTCTGTAGCACCAGAGGTAAAAACAATTTCACGTACGTCTGCATTAATTAAATTAGCTACATAATTCCTGGCTACATCAATCGCTTCTTCAGCTTCCCAACCAAATTTATGTGAACGAGACGCAGAATTACCAAATATGCCATCTAACGTTAAATATTCCATCATTTTTTTTGCAACTGAAAATTCTACTGGTGTGGTTGCTGCATAATCTAAATAAATTGGAAATTTCATTAATTTCTATACCTTAATGAATGTACTATTCAAACATAATATTTAAAAATTAAATATTTTTTCTAAAAAATAATATGTTTATAAATATAGAAAGTTATTATTAATATATATTAATATTTAATTCAATATATTATATTCTCAATATAAATATATAAATATTTTATTATTCTATAATAACTAAATTTATGTTTCTAATATGTTATTGTAATATGTAATTTTGATTTTGACAGTTTCATTTATAACAGTCAATATTAATTTAATTCTAAAAATATAACTTTAATTTTTAATTCAATTATTTAATTTATTCAATATTATTAAAATAATTTATTATTAATTTATAGTATAAAAAATACTAATTTAATTAATAATAAAATTATTATTTTATATAATTAAATATTAATAGACTTTCACTATTTTAAATGATAAAGTAATTTTTCAACATATAAATTTATTAGGGGCGTAGTTCAATTTGGTAGAGCATCGGTCTCCAAAACCGACTGTTGGGGGTTCAAGTCCCTCCGCCCCTGAAACATATCATATTTCAAAATCTTATACCCTAATCCAACTAAAACTATATATTTATTATAAAAAATAAATATTATATATGTTATTATAATTAAAAAATAAAAATAATTCAAAATAATCACTTCAGAATAATATTCTATTAAACACATCTATAATTTATTTAATATGCCATTTAAAACTAGAAAACAAAAATTTGAAATGGTTTTTCAATATGGAGTAATTTACTTATGCCACAATACCGTTCTAATACAACCACTCATGGACGAAATATGTCAGGTGCAAGAGCCTTATGGAAAGCAACAGGTATGACAGATGCTGATTTTGAAAAACCTATCATTGCAATTGTAAATTCATTCACAGAATTTGTACCTGGTCATATACACCTACGTGAATTAGGTAAATTAGTAGCAAAAGAAATTCAAAAATCTGGAGGAGTAGCAAAAGAATTTAATACTATTGCTATAGATGATGGAATTGCAATGGGACATTCTGGAATGCTTTATTCATTACCTTCACGAGAATTGATTGCAGATTCTGTAGAATATATGATTAACGCACACTGTGCAGATTCTATGATATGTATCTCTAATTGTGATAAAATTACACCAGGTATGTTAATGGCTTCACTAAGATTAAATATTCCATCTGTTTTTGTATCAGGCGGTCCTATGGAATCTGGAAAAACAGAAATTAATAAAAAAAATATAAAATTAGATTTAGTAGACGCAATGATTTATAGTGCTAATCCTAATACTTCCATGAAACTAATCAAAAAAATAGAAGATTCTGCTTGTCCTACATGTGGTTCCTGTTCTGGCCTATTCACTGCAAACTCTATGAATTGTTTAACCGAAGCTATGGGTTTATCTCTTCCTGGAAACGGTACATTATTAGCAACACATACTGATCGTAAAAAATTATTCATAAAAGCAGGACAATTAATAGTTGAATTGACTCAACGATATTATAAATTAAATGATAATAGTGCACTACCTCGTAATATTGCCAATAAAAAAGCGTTTCACAACGCAATGACATTAGACATTGCTATGGGAGGATCCACTAATACAATCTTACATTTATTAGCTGCAGCTCAAGAAGGTGATATTGACTTTAATATCAAAAATATTGATCTTCTTTCTAGAAAAACTCCACATATTTGCAAAATAGCACCTAGTACTCCTTTATATCATATGGAAGACTTACATAGAGCAGGAGGTGTAATGGGTATTTTAGGAGAATTAGATCGAGCTAATCTGATATACACAGATACGAAAAATATATCAAATCTTACTTTAAAAGAAACACTAAGAAAATATGATCTTATGTCTACTAAAGACAAAAATGTTGTTAAAATGTTTCAAGCAGCACCAATGGGGATAAAAACACAAGTACCATTTTCACAAAATTCTAGATGGAATGATGTGGACAAAAATAGGAAAACTGGATGCATAAGATCTTACGAATACGCTTATAGTAAAGATGGTGGATTAGCTGTATTATATGGAAATCTAGCACAAAATGGTTGTATTGTTAAAACTGCAGGAGTCAATAAAAAAAATATTATATTCCAAGGTCCTGCAAAAGTATATGAAAGCCAAGAAGAAGCTGTCGAAGCGATTTTAAGCAATAAAATTATTTCAGGAGATATAGTGGTCATTAGATATGAAGGTCCAAAAGGAGGTCCTGGTATGCAAGAAATGCTATATCCCACTACATACTTAAAATCTATGAATTTAGATAAATCTTGTGCCTTAATAACAGATGGAAGATTTTCTGGTGGTACTTCAGGTTTATCTATTGGTCATATTTCACCCGAAGCAGCTAATAAAGGACTCATTGCATTAGTTAAAAATGGTGATCTTATATCTATCGATATTCCTAATCGAAGTCTTCAACTACATATTGAAAAAACAGAATTATATTTACGTATCAATGCAGAAAAATTAAGAGGACAATACGCATATACTCCACATTCAAGAATTCGATTGGTATCTTATGCATTACGTACATACGCTTATTTTGCTACAAGTTCTGATAAAGGAGCTGTTCGTGATAAAACTAAACTTATTTATTAAATAAAAATACATTAGTATTACATAATATACTAATGCAATTAATATGAATACAAATTATTATCTTTTATAATTCAGTATAAAATGTAAAAAATGTATTTATCTATTTTAAGATTTATATCTCTATATTAGAGAATAAAATTAATTCATTCATTTTATTCAAAAATTAATATATAATCATTTAAACTATAATATAATTTACAATTTGGCATTGAAAATTATGATAAATTATTTTGATACACTTCATTTCCGTGAAAAATTAATACAATTAAAAAAATGTAGATTTATGAAAAGAGAAGAATTTTCTAATGGTATTAAATTTTTAAATCACAAAAATATCGTTATCATTGGTTGTGGAGCACAAGGTCTCAATCAAGGTTTAAATATGCGTGATTCGGGATTAAATATATCCTATGTACTACAAAAAAAATCTATTTTAGAAAAAAGAGATTCATGGAATAGAGCTATAAAAAATAATTTTAAAGTTGGTACTTATAAAGAATTAATTCCACAAGCTGACCTTGTAATTAATTTAACTCCTGATAAACAACATTCCTTAGTAATTAAATCATTACAATCCTTAATGAAAAAAGGAGCAATATTAGGTTATTCTCATGGTTTTAATATTATTGAAATGGGTGAAAAAATTAGAAAAGATATTACAGTAATCATGGTAGCTCCAAAATGTCCAGGAACTGAAGTAAGAGAAGAATACCAACGTGGTTTTGGTGTGCCAACACTAATTGCTGTACATTCTGATAATGATCCTCATAATATAGGAATAGAAATTGCTAAATCTTGGGCTGTAGCAATCGGTGGTCATCGTGCAGGTGTATTACATTCTTCTTTTATAGCAGAAGTAAAATCTGATTTAATGGGTGAACAAACTATTTTATGTGGATTATTACAATCTGCTTCAATTGTATATTACGAAACACTAATTTCTCAAGGTTATGATTCAGGTTATTCAGCAAAAATTATACAAAATGGATGGGAAGTTATTACTGAATCTTTAAAACATGGAGGTATTACATTAATGTTAGATAGATTATCGAGTGCAGAGAAAATAAAAACTTATGAACTATCAATTAAGTTAAAAAAAATATTATTACCATTATTTAGAAAACATATGGATAATATTCTTTCAGGACAATTTTCTTCTGAAATGATAAAAGATTGGAACAACAACGATAAAAACTTATTAAATTGGCGTGATAAAACTAAAAATACTGATTTTGAAAATGCAAATTTATATAAAAAAAATATTAATGAACAAGAATATTTTGAACATGGTATATTTATGATTGCTATAATAAAATCAGGTATTGAACTTGCATTTGAAACAATGTTAGAATCAGGTATAATTGAAGAATCAGCATATTATGAATCTTTACATGAATTACCATTAATTGCTAATACTATTGCTCGAAAAAAATTATATGAAATGAATAAAGTTATATCAGATACAGCTGAATATGGAAATTATCTTTTTTCAAAATCAGCCATACCTTTATTAAGAAATTTTCTAAAAACATTAAAAGATAATTTTTTAAAAAACAATACTATTTCTAATCAAATAGATAATGCTTATTTATGTAATATTAATGAAAATATACAAAATCATCCTATTGAAATAATAGGAAAAAAATTACGTAGTTATATGAAAGATATGAAAAGTATTGTAGTAAATAAATAAATTTAATTCAATTTAATACTATATTACTAAATAACAAAATTCATATATAAATAATATTAAATGTATTTAAATACATTTAATATTATATTCAATTTTTTTAATAATAAACAGAATACTTATTTATGTCGTTTAATGTCAATCAAAATCAAGCTATACATTTTATTCAAGGTCCATGTTTAATATTAGCTGGTGCCGGATCTGGAAAAACTAAAGTAATTATTAATAAAATTATTTATCTAATTAATCAATGCGGTTATAAAACTCATAATATTGCTGCTGTTACCTTTACTAATAAAGCAGCACAAGAAATGAAAAATCGTATTGCAGAACATATTTCTTTAGTAGAATCAAATAAAATAATTATTTCCACTTTTCATGCATTAGGTATGAGAATAATTAGATCTGAAGTGAAAACATTAGGAATAAAATCCAATTTTTCACTCTTTGACGAACACGATCAAATGATTATTCTAAAAGAATTAAGTGTTAAACAATTAAATAATGATAAAATATTACTAAAAAAACTTTTACTATTTATTTCCAATTGTAAAAATAAATTATTAAATCCAACACAAGTTTTAAAAATAGTAAAATCAAATTTAGAAAAAAAATTTGCTGAATGTTATAGACAATACGATACTTATTTAAAATCCTGTAATATTTTAGATTTCGATGATTTAATCGTTTTACCAACATTATTATTAAAAAAAAATAAATCCATTAGATTACATTGGCAGAAAAAAATTCGTTATTTATTAGTAGATGAATATCAAGATACAAATGAAATTCAGTATGAATTAATTAAATTATTAAGTAGTTATAATTCCAATTTTACCTTAGTTGGAGATGACGATCAATCAATTTATTCTTGGAGAGGAGCTAGACCACAAAATATTCTATATTTAAAAAAAGACTTTCCTAATTTACAAGTAATAAAAATGGAACACAATTATCGCTCATCAAAAAGAATTTTAAAAGTAGCAAATGTTTTAATTTCTAATAATCCACATATTTTTAAAAAAAACTTATTTTCTGAACTTGAAAACGGTTCTAAAATAAAAATACTAATGACAGAAAACGAAGAAACAGAAGCTAAAACAATAATTAAGAAAATTATTTTCCACCGTCTATCAAATAATACAATGTATAAAGATTACGCAATTTTATATCGTAGTAATTATCAATCAAGAATTGTAGAAAAAATATTAATTCAAAATAGAATTCCATACCATATATCATCTAATACTTCTTTTTTATCACGTCCAGAAATTAAAAATATTATAACATATTTACGTTTTATTATTAATCCAGATGATGATAACGCTTTTTTAAAAATTGTTAATACTCCTCCACGTAAAATAGGTACAATAACACTTAAAAAATTAAATCAATTTGCAAAAAAAAAGAAAATGAGTCTATTTTATTCCAGTTTTGATATTAGAATAAAAAATATTTTAACAAAATACACTTTAAAAAATTTACAAAATTTTACTTTTTGGATAAAAAATATCATAGATATGATAGAAAAAAATCCGTTTTTAGTTTTGGATAAAATTATTACGGAAATAAAATATAAAGAATGGTTAAAAAATAGTACAAAAGATCTTGCAATAAGTAACTTTAAAATTAAAAATATAGATACTTTGATAAAATGGATTAAGCAAATGTTAACAGGTAATAATACCGAAAAACCTCTTAATTTATCTAATATTATAGCGAAATTTACACTTCGTGATATTGTTGATAGTAAAGAAAATCATACTCATATGAATAAGGTACAATTGATGACATTACATAGTGCTAAAGGATTAGAATTTCCATTTGTGTTTATTATTGGAATGGAAGAAGGAATTTTACCTCATCAAAACAGTACAATTGATAATAATGTAGATGAAGAACGTCGTTTAACTTATGTTGGTATTACTAGAGCTAAAAAAGAACTCTTATTTAGTTATTGCTCAAAAAGATATCAATACGGTATGGTTCTTTATCCTCAACCTAGTCGTTTTTTATTTGAATTACCAGAAAAAGATGTATTATGGGAGATAAATAATCAAAATAAGCGTAACCAAGATAGAATCAGTAATTATTATTCAAAAATTGTTTCTTTAAAAAAAATGATAAAAAATAAAATTTAATTATTATGTATAAAAATATATTACTTTAAAAATCACCATTGATACTCTTGATATTATATATTTTAAAATTTATTATTTTCTCAATATTAACAACATATATTTTAATACTTAAAACAACTTTATAACATATTTTATATGAAATAAATTACAGATTAATATATAAAATTAAATATTTGTAGTTCTTAATATTATTAATAAATGATTAATAAAATTTTAACAATCTCCAACATATTAAAAACAATAAATGCTTATATTCATTAAATTATATCAATTACACTGCATAAAAATGATATTATTAAAACGAATAAAATATAAAAATTATTATTGTCACTATTTTATTAACAAGTAAAAATTTGAAATATAATTTAAAAAAATCTATTCACTAAAATCATTCTTATATATATAAATATATACGAAATAGTATAAATTTAATAAAATATTTTTTGTGAAATCAATTAAATTATCTATTGATAATAAATCAATATTAAAATGAATAGGAAAGACCAATGAGCGAACAAATTATTATTTTTGATACAACTTTACGTGATGGTGAACAAGCACTTCAAGTAAGTCTTAGTGTACAAGAAAAATTAAAAATTGCTTTAGCTTTAGAGAATATGGGAATTGATATTATTGAAGCAGGTTTTCCTATTTCCTCACCTGGTGATTTTAAATCTGTAGAAACTATTTCTAAAGAATTAAAAAATAGTAAAATATGCAGTTTAGCTAGATGCATAAAAAAAGATATCGATGTTGCAGCCGAATCTATGCGTTTTTCAAAAAATTTTCGTATACATATTTTTTTAGGTACTTCTCCATTACATATTCAATTTAAATTAAAAAAAAGTTTTTCAGAGATAATAGATATAGCTATATCTTCTATTAAACAAGCAAAACGTTATACAAATGATATTGAATTTTCTTGTGAAGATGCAGGAAGAACACCAATAGACCAATTATGTTGTATTGTTGAATATGCTATTACAGCAGGAGCAACAACAATTAATATTCCAGATACTGTTGGTTATACAATTCCTAATGAATTCGGTCATATTATTAAGTCTTTATATAATAAAGTTCCTAATATTGATAAAGCTGTTTTATCTGTACATTGTCACAATGATTTAGGTATGGCAGTAGCCAATTCGATGGCAGCAATACAATCAGGTGCTCGTCAAATAGAAGGTACAATAAATGGATTAGGTGAAAGAGCAGGAAATACAGCATTAGAAGAAATTATAATGGCTATTAAATTAAAAGAAAAGAATTTAAATTTACATACCAATGTTAATCATAAAAAAATATATCAAACAAGTCAAATAATCAGTCAAATTTGCAATACTACTATTCCATCTAATAAAGCAATAGTAGGTACAAACGCTTTTTCTCATTCATCAGGTATTCATCAAGACGGAATATTAAAAAATAGAAAAAACTATGAGATTATAACACCAGAAAGTATAGGATTAAAAAAAGTTAAATTTAATTTAACATCACGATCTGGACGAGCTGCTATTAAACATTATATGAAAGAAATGGGTTATGATGAAACATCATACGATATAAATAAATTATATAATAGTTTTTTACAACTAGCTGATAAAAAAGGACAAATATTTGATTACGATCTAGAATATTTAGCATTTATTGATCAAAAAAAAGAAATGATAGAACATTTTCGTTTAGAAAAATTCAATATACAATTGCAATCTACTGGTATTACTAAAACTAATATAACATTATATTGTGGAAAAATAATAAAAACTGAAATAACAACAACTAAAAATGGATCAATTGATGGCATATATCAAACATTAAAAAAAATAACTAATTTTCCTATTTTTTTGAAGAAAATTCAATTTATTCCTGCAACCAATCTTATTAATACTTCAGAACAAGTAAAAATTAAAATTGAATATAAAAAACGGCAATTTCATGGTATTGGTTTTTCTAAAGATATTATTGAATCAGTTATTCAAGGAATAATTGATGCGTTAAATCATATATGGAAAGCTAAAAAAATAGAAATGATATTAAATAATACTAAAAAATAAAATAAATTAAAAAAATTTTTATTTTTCTAAATCATGTTTATAACATTATTTTCTGAAATAATTATAGCACGTTATTAATTAAATAAAAATCTATTAAAAATAATAAATATTTAAAAAAATAAAATATTAAAGATGAACAATACTAAATTAGTATTTATAACCTCTTCATAGGTATAATATATAAAATATTGATTTTATTAATATTTTATTAAAATTAACAAAACAACTAATATTACTAACTTCAACTGATAAATAAAATGATATAATGAATACTAAATAATAAAATAATATATTTTTTATATATATATTTTAATTTTAAAAATACATTTTTATATATACATAAATATATTTTAAATAAAAAATATTATCTTAAAATATATATTATTCAATATTTTTATATTAAAATATAAAACTTAATCATGTTTTTTATAAAAACAATCTCTATAAAAATAATGAATATAAATATATGTATCTCTATTTAACAAAAATATCAACTAAAGTAATTTTATTATGAAAAAAACATATCATTTAGCAATATTACCAGGTGACGGTATAGGTCCAGAAATAATGAAAGAAGGATATAAAATTTTATCAATATTAAAAAAAAAATATTCATTAAAAATAAATATCCAAGAATATGATGTAGGAGGTATAGCAATCGAAAAATACGGAATAGCACTACCTGAAAATACACTAAATGGCTGTAAAAAATCTGATGCTATTTTATTCGGTTCTGTAGGTGGACCAAAATGGCAAAATTTACCAGCTGATCAACAACCAGAACGTGCTGCTTTGTTACCATTAAGAAAATATTTTAATTTATTTGCAAATCTTAGACCTGCTAAATTATGCTCTATATTACATAATTTATCTCCTTTAAGACATGATATTAGTATTAAAGGGTTTGATATCTTATGTGTACGTGAATTAACCGGAGGTATTTATTTTGGTCAACCGAAAGGTTATATAAACAATATTGTTGATCCAAAGGCATTTGATACTGAAATATATCTGCAATCTGAAATTACACGTATTGCACATATTGCTTTTAAATTAGCGAGAAATAGAAATGCTAAAATTGCATCTGTCGATAAAGCTAATGTATTAGCAAGTTCTATGCTATGGAGAAAAACAGTCAATACTGTTGCACAAAATTACCCAGATGTAAAAGTAACTCATATATATATAGATAATGCGACTATGCAAATAATTAGAAATCCTTCTCAATTTGATATTATTTTAACTTCCAATCTTTTTGGCGATATTTTATCAGATGAGTGTGCTATGATTACAGGTTCTATTGGAATGTTACCTTCAGCGAGTTTAAATGAAAATAACTTTGGTTTATATGAACCAGCAGGTGGATCAGCTCCAGATATTGCTGGAAAAAATATAGCAAATCCAATAGCACAAATTCTTTCAATAGCCATGTTAGTACGTTATACAATGAAATTAAATTCAATTGCAGATGACATAGAGTCAGCTGTCATTAATACTTTAAAAAAAGGTTATCGAACTTTAGATATAGCTCATAAAAATGAAAAATATATCACCACTAGCGATATGGGTAATATAATTTCTAAAACATTAAATGAGAGAACATAAAATGGGAACAACGTTATATAAAAAATTATATGATTCACATATAGTATACGAAAAAGAAAATTTAACACCTATTCTATATATTGATTTACATTTAATTCATGAAGTCACTTCTCCTCAAGCATTCCATGCATTGCGTCTAAAAAATAGAATAGTTAGACAACCCAAAAAAAATTTTGCAACAATGGATCATAATGTGCCTACCCATAATCGAGATATTAATCAATCTGAAAATATGGCTAGAATACAAATGCAAGAATTATCTAAAAATTGTAAAGAATTTAATATTAAGCTATATGATATTAATCACCCTCATCAAGGTATAGTACATGTTTTAGGACCTGAAAAAGGTTTAACATTACCTGGTATGACAATTGTGTGTGGAGATTCGCATACGTCTACTCATGGAGCATTTGGTGCTCTATCTTTTGGTATCGGAACTTCAGAAGTGGAACATGTACTTGCTACTCAAACATTAAAACAAGGACGTTTAAAAACAATGAAAATTGAAATTAATGGTTCAATAAATCCTATGATTTCTGCAAAAGATATCATCTTATCAATAATAAGAATTCTTACTACTTCTGGAGGAATAGGTTATATCATTGAATTTTCTGGCAGTATTATTTCAAATTTAAGTATGGAATCTCGTATGACTATATGTAATATGTCGATTGAAATGGGTGCGAAATCTGGATTAATAGCACCAGATATAATAACATATAACTATTTAAAAAATAAACCCTATAGTCCAAAGGAAAAAAATTGGACTAATGCAGTAAATTACTGGAATACTTTAAAAACAGATACAGATGCTGTATTTGATAAAAAAGTTTCTATAGATATATCAAATTTATCTCCTCAAATTACATGGGGTACAAAACCAGATCAAGTTATATCTATAGATGAACCAATTCCAAATATAGATTCATGTAAAGATCTTACTGAACAAAATTGTATGAAACAAGCTTTATTATATATGGGCTTAAAACCAGGTATGTATTTAAAAAATCTTACTATTGATAAAGTATTTATTGGTTCTTGTACTAATTCAAGAATTGAAGATTTACGTGAAGCTGCAAAAATTATTAAAAATAAATATGTTGCTAAAAATGTTCATGCTATAGTAGTACCTGGTTCAGGATTAGTAAAATTACAAGCAGAAAAAGAAGGATTAGATAAAATATTTATTAAATCAGGTTTTGAGTGGCGTTTACCCGGTTGCTCAATGTGTTTAGGAATGAATCAGGATCGTTTAAAACCACAAGAACGTTGTGCTTCTACTAGTAATAGAAATTTTGAAGGAAGACAAGGTAGAAATGGAAGAACACATTTAGTTAGTCCTGCTATGGCAGCTGCTGCCGCTATTTTTGGTTATTTTATAGATATTAGAACACTTTAAAATAGGAAAAAAATGACTATATTAAATCAATATACCGGTATTGTAATACCAATAAATATATCCAATATAGATACTGATACAATTATTCCAAAACAATTTTTAAAAAAAATTACTAAAACAGGATTTGGTGAATATTTATTTTATAACTGGCGTTTTAACGATAGTCAAGGAAAAGATATTAATAAAAATTTTATATTAAATAAATCATATTATAAACAAGCATCTATTTTATTAACTAGGGACAATTTTGGTTGTGGTTCTTCCCGAGAACACGCAGTATGGGCATTAATAGATTATGGTTTTAAAGTCATTATTGCTTCTAGTTTCGGAGATATATTTTACAATAATAGTTTAAATAATCAATTAATTCCAATTATTTTATCTAGTTCTGAAATTAATAATTTATTTAATCTTATATTAGATAAAGTTTCTACAACTTTTACTATAGATTTAGAAAATAATAAAGTTTTAGCAGGTAATTATTCTTATTTTTTTGAAATTGACGCAGTACATAAATTTTGTATCATTAACCAACTAGATCAAATTGATTTAACAATTAAGAATGAAAAAGAAATTACTAATTATGAAAAAAAAATATTTGACTTCTTTATACACAAGTAATTTTAAATTTAATTTTTAAATATTGTATAAAATAATGTTTTTAAAAAAAATAATAGGTAGTATAATAAACTAATCATATTAATAAAATAGTTGAAATAAACAATGAATAATATAAACATTATTAATGTTAATGATGAAAATTTTGAAAAAAAAATATTAAAAGAAAAAAATTTTATATTAGTAGATTTCTGGGCTGAATGGTGTAATCCATGTAAAATTTTAGCTCCTATTTTAGAGAAAATAGCATCTGAATATAAGGATAGATTAATAATTGCTAAAATGAACATCGATGAAAATCCTAATACAGCACCGAAATATGCTATTAGAGGGATTCCAGCTTTATTATTATTCAAAAATGGTTCACTTCTTAAAACTAAAATAGGTACATTGTCTCTAGTTCAATTAAAAAAATTTTTGGATGAAAACTTAAAATAATAAAATATAGAATAGCGGTTTTTCAAAATTTATATAGAACCGCTAGACTTTTAAAAAAAATATGATAATATAAAACGTACTTGTATTAAAAATAAAATTAAACATATGTATAATACATACTATTTTTTTATATAAATTATTATATAAAAATGACCATATCACTCATAAACCTCATTTAGATATTTACCTCAAGTTTATTAAGAACCCACCATTATGAATCTTACCGAACTTAAAAATATGCCGGTTTCTGAATTAATTACTCTTGGCGAAAATATAGGGTTGGAAAATTTAGCACGTATGCGTAAGCAAGATATTATTTTTTCTATTTTAAAGCAACATGCTAAAAGTGGAGAAGATATATTTGGAGATGGAGTCTTAGAGATATTACAGGACGGATTTGGATTTTTACGTTCATCTGATAGTTCTTATTTAGCTGGTCCTGATGATATATATGTTTCTCCTAGTCAGATCCGAAGATTTAATTTACGAACAGGTGACACTATTTCTGGTAAAATTCGTCCTCCCAAAGAAGGTGAAAGATATTTTGCTCTTCTCAAAGTAAACGAAGTTAACTATGATAAACCAGAGAATGCTAGAAGTAAAATTTTATTTGAAAATTTAACTCCACTACATGCCAATTCTCGTTTAAGAATGGAACGAGGAAATGGTTCAAAAGAAGATTTAACTGCCCGTGTTCTAGATTTAGCTTCTCCTATTGGTCGAGGACAAAGAGGTTTAATTGTAGCTCCTCCTAAAGCTGGTAAAACAATGTTATTACAAAACATTGCTCAAAGTATAGCTTATAATCATCCAGATTGTGTTTTAATGGTATTATTAATTGATGAACGTCCAGAAGAAGTTACAGAGATGCAGAGATTAGTTAAAGGAGAAGTAGTGGCTTCTACTTTTGATGAACCTGCTTCTAGACATGTTCAGGTAGCTGAAATGGTTATTGAAAAAGCAAAAAGATTAGTAGAACATAAAAAAGATGTAATTATTCTACTAGATTCCATTACTCGTTTAGCTCGAGCTTATAATACTGTGGTACCTGCATCTGGAAAAGTACTTACAGGAGGGGTGGATGCTAATGCATTGCATCGGCCTAAACGTTTTTTTGGTGCTGCTCGCAATGTGGAAGAAGGAGGCAGTTTAACTATTATTGCTACAGCTTTAGTAGATACTGGTTCTAAAATGGATGAAGTAATATACGAAGAATTTAAAGGTACAGGAAATATGGAATTACCTTTATCGAGAAAAATTGCAGAAAAAAGAGTTTTCCCTGCTATTGATTATAATCGTTCTGGAACTCGAAAAGAAGAATTACTAACTATCCCAGAAGAGTTACAAAAAATGTGGATTTTAAGAAAAATAATTCATCCAATGAGTGAAATTGATGCTATGGAATTTTTAATTAACAAACTAGCGATGACTAAAACTAATGATGAATTTTTTAATATGATGAAAAGATCTTAAATTTTAAGATATAGATAATACTAATTTAATTTATTTAAATTATTTTTTTAAAATATAATTTTATATAATAATAAAATATTTATATATTTAATTTTTTATTTATTAAATATTAATAAATAAATGTTTTTTTATAAAAAAGCTGGACATTTTTTCTTAATGATTTTATTATTAAAAAATAAGTTTAATTTTGCGTCCGTAGCTCAATTGGATAGAGCTCTGCCCTCCGAAGGCAGAGGTTTCAGGTTCAAATCCTGTCGGACGCAAAAATATTCTTTAATTAGTATTATAATTCATAAATTTAATTTGGTGGTTATAGCTCAGTTGGTAGAGTGCTGGATTGTGATTCCAGTGGTCATGGGTTCAAGTCCCATTAACCACCCAAAAATAAATTTCGGCGAGTAGCGCAGTTTGGTAGCGCAACTGGTTTGGGACCAGTAGGTCGGAGGTTCAAATCCTCTCTCGCCGATTAATCCCATGTAATAACATTTATAAAATGTTTACTTTTAATATTGAAAATATTATTTTATGTTACTAAAGAATTGAAATATTTTTTCATTACTGGCACTATGAATTATTTGAATATTATTCCATCCTAATATTTTAGCTAGAATAGCTATCCTTTCACTTACAACTATAATTTTACATTTTAATATCCACTGATTTTTTTCAGATATAGAAATAATTTTATAAAATTGTTGTAAAATTAATCCACTCGTAACAATTAATATTTTTATTTTTTTTTTTAAGTTTTTCTCCTATTGTAAAACCGTTAAGATTGTTAAAAATAATTTTATAACATTCAATACTATTAACAATAGTACCATAACTTTTTAATGTTTTTTTTAGTAAATTTCTTCCGTATTTATTCTGTAAAATAATTGCTCTTCGATTTTTTAGTTCCTTTATATTTAACATTTCTATCAATTTTTCAGTATTTGACGTTTTATGAGGATAAATGATGGTATGACCACTATATTGATGTAAAATAGATCCAGTTTTAGGTCCAATGGCATAATATTTTACTAATGATGGCCACTTTACATTTTTTTTATTTAAATATGAATTAGCATAATAGATCGCTTGTTTTGAAAGACTAAATATTATATCTTTACTTCTTAATTGATTAATATTATTTAATAATTTTTTTAAACCAGATCCTGGAACAAATGTAATTAAAGGTAAACAATACGCTTGAATACTTAAAGTATGTAACATAGATACCAATTCTTTACCATCTGGTAAAGGACGAGTAATTAATATTGTCATAAAAATTAATCATTTAATTGAAAAAATGTTTTTTAATATTTTTAAAGCACCTTGATTTAATAATTCAGTAGCAAGAATATTTCCCATCTCTTCTCCGACATGTGGATTACCCACACGTTGACCTGATAAAAATATTTTACCATCAGGAGAACATACTAAACCTCGTAACCATAATTTTTTTTTACTTAAAATAGCATAACTAGCCACTGGAATTTGACATCCAGAATTCATTTTTTTGCAAAATGCTCGTTCTGTTTTTATTATAATTTCAGTATTTTTGTCTTGCATCGTTCTCAATAGTATAGCAATATTTAAATCACTAGATCTATATTCCACACCGATGGCTCCTTGTCCACAAGGAGGAAGAGATAATTCAGCTGGTATAATTTGACTAATTCTTTTTTTTAATCCTAATCTATTTAACCCTTCAGCAGATAAGATAATAGCTGTATAATGTCCATCATCTAATTTTTTTAGTCTAGTATGAATATTCCCGCGTAGAGGATAAATAATTAAGTCAGGTCGATATCTAATTAATTGAGATTTTCTTCTAAGACTAGAGGTTCCTATTATTGCTCGTTTAGGAAGATGATCAATAGATTTATAATGGTTAGAAACTAAAGCATCTAAAGCATTACCTCTTTTACAAATACTGGATAAACATAATCCTGGTGGAAGAGTGTTAGGAATGTCTTTCATAGAATGTACAGCTATATCTGCTTTATTTTCTAATAAAGCTAATTCCAATTCTTTAATAAAAAGTCCTTTTCCACCAATGTTTGATAAAGATTTATGTAAAATAATATCACCACGAGTCACAATTGGTATTAATTTAATAATCAAATGAGGATAAAAACATAATAATTTTTTTTTTATAAAATTACTTTGTAATAAAGCCAAAGGACTATTTCTAGTAGCAATTCTTATTATTTTTTTTGGCATTCTTTTTATTTTTTTAAATAGATAATATTAGTTTATGATAAACATATTGCATAATATAAATATGTTCCATTTTTTTATATATTCCTATTAAATATATCAATAACATATATAATAATTAAACATAACTATTATAATAAAAAAATATTTTATTAAAAATTTATTATCAAGTAATAAATACTATATTTGCTACTTTAAATATAAATATTAATGTAAATCATATCAATTATATTTTTTATAAAAAACCATTTCTATAAAAATTATTCTTCAAAATTTTATAATTTCATTTATTTCTGTCATAATTGATTCAGTAAATATCTTCCAAAAATTATTTTTAGATTTATTACAAATCCATTTTTTTTCTCTATATTCGAAATGATATCCATTTTTTTTTGTTGCTAACCAAATTTGTTGTAATGATTCTTGACGATTAATTATAATTTTATTTTTTTTGTAAAATATTATTGTCATAGTATGATATTGTATTTGACAATCTATGTCGGCATCACCAAGATAATTATCTAATTTATCTTCTATAGTGAACATTAATTGATCCACTATTTTATGAAATTTTATAATGTTTATTTTTTTTCCTTATATTTTATAATAACATATTTTTTCTATTCTATATTTCATATAGATTCAAATATCTTTATACTGAAAAATTATAAAAAATAATTATTTACAAACAGAATAGTTGAAAAACAAAGTTAAGTAAAGGATAAAACGGTATTAAATATGATAAAAAAAAATAAGCTGTTTTTTTCTAAAATGCATGGTTTAGGTAATGATTTTATGTTAATAGATAATATTAGACAAAAAACAGTTAATATGACACCTGAATTAATCTGTCGTTTATCTGATCGAAACTTAGGAATAGGTTTTGATCAATTATTATTAGTAAATAAATCAGATAATCCTAATGTAGATTTCCATTATCGTATTTTCAATGCTAATGGTAGTGAAGCAGCACAATGTGGTAATGGTGCCAGATGTTTTGCTTATTTTGTATATTTAAAAGGATTGACAAATAAAAAAATTTTTTCTATTAGTACTAATACACAACGTATGGTATTAAAAATCATTAGCAGTGATAAAATAATAGTAAACATGGGAGAACCAATATTTGATCCTATATTTATTCCGTGTCAATTTAAAGAAAAGAAAAATTTTTATTCTATAAAAATATTGAATAAAAATTTACTATTTGGAATAGTATCTATGGGTAATCCTCATTGTGTTACTATTGTTAAAGATTTATATAATTATAAAATAGAACCAATAGCTTCATTAGTATCTCGGCATATTTTATTTCCTAAAGAAATTAATGTTGGTTTTATGGAAATAATAAAACATAATTATATTAATCTTCGAGTATATGAACGAGGAGTCGGAGAAACAAAAGCATGTGGAAGTGGAGCATGTGCAGCTGTAGCAATTGGAATTTATAATAAATTATTATCTAATACAGTGAAAGTATGTCTATCTGGTGGTAACTTGTACATTGATTGGAAAGGATTAGGTAATGATATGTATATGACAGGTCCAGCAACACATGTATATGATGGATGTATTTTCTTATAATATTCTTTGTTAAAAATAAAATAATGCTTTTAAAAAATTAAATATTTTATTTTTTGAAAAATACCAAAAATTTTTTTATGGTATCAACAAAATACATAAAAAATTAAATTTAGTAAAATTTATAAATTATTTTAGTATATTTGATGTTATTGATTATAATAACATATTTTTAATTTATATTTATTGATAACTTAAATTAGAGAATACATTATGTGTTGTTTCATTTTTATAAGGATGATTAAAAGGAAAATTCTTTCACATATGCAAAAAAAATATTTAAATTCAAAATTAGGAATACATGTTCAAAAAAATGAGACATCATTTAAGTTTAATAAAACTATTATAAAAAAAGAAAAAATATATATTCAACAAGGAACCAGAAAATTTACTAAAGTAATTTTAGCATTTTTTTCAGCAGGTTTATCTACATTCGCTATTTTATATTGTGTACAACCGATTTTACCTTTATTTTCTGAAAAATTTCATTTAAGTCCAGCTCAAAGCAGTTTATCTTTATCCTCAGCAACAAGTACAATGGCAATTGGCATGTTATTTACAGGACCTTTATCAGATATTTTGGGTCGTAAAAAAGTTATGGCCAGTTCTTTATTTTTAGCTGCTTTCTGTACTATTTTTTGTTCAACTATGCATAGTTGGGAAGCTATTATTATTATGAGAGCTTTAACAGGATTGGCATTAAGTGGAGTAGCGGCTGTTGCTATGACTTATTTAAGTGAAGAAATAGATCCAAGTTTTTTAGCTTTTTCTATGGGTCTATATATTAGTGGTAATACTATAGGAGGTTGTTTAGGTCGATTTTTAACTAGTATTTTAGCTATTACTTTTTCATGGGATATTGCGTTAAGAGTTATTGGTATTAGTGCTTTAATATCTGCTAGTTTATTTTTATATCTTCTTCCTAATTCAAAAAATTTTAATAGAGCTCCTTTAAATATAAAAACATTATTATCTGATTTTTTATTTCAATGTAAAGATCCGGTATTGTCTAAATTATTTCTTATAGGTTTTGTGATTATGGGAAGTTTTATAACTTTATTTAATTACGTTGGATATCGTTTAATGTTATCTCCTTTTTCTATTAATCAAACTATTATCGGATTTTTATCTTTATTTTATTTAATAGGTGTATATAGTTCACCTCAAGCTGGTATTTTAACTGAAAAATATAATAAAGGAATAATATTAATTAATGCTTTACTATTAATGATAATAGGTTTGTTAGTAACACAATTAAATCAGTTATATTTTATTTTTTTTGGTTTAATGATATTTGCAGCAGGTTTTTTTGCTGCACATTCTGTAGCTAGTAGTTGGATAGGACATCATACTATTGGTAGTAAAGCTCAAAAATCATCACTGTATTTATTTTTTTATTATTTAGGATCTAGTATTTTTGGTACTTGTGGTGGTTTTTTTTGGTTTTCCGGTGGATGGACGAACATTTCTTTATTTATTGTAAGTACATTAATTTTAGGTATTTTTTTAGCTATACGATTAAAACGTATAGAAACAGTGTAGTTTTTTTAAATTAACACTTTATTATTATATTTTTAAAACAATGTATATTACAGTAATATGTATTGTTTAGTTTAAAAAATATAAAATAATACTATTATTAATTTTTTACTTAATTGTTATAAAATGATGAATATTGTTATAATATAATTAACATGAGATGAAAGATTACCAATAAAAAATAATAAATTTAATATTATTCATTTTTTATTTCATTCATTGTGTTTAAAGTTCATCTTGAACAGATGTAATCCAATATATTTAATTATTTTACTTTGATTTAAAATACAGTGATTGTCTAATATTTTAAAACTAAATATTTATTTTATACTTTAATAAAAATTATGATTAATATAGAAAATAATGATTAAATTAGATAATTTTAAAATACATTTAATGAGTATTTCATGGTGTTTTTTATCTTCTTTCTATTAATTAAACATGTTAATACTGCTTTTATTTTTCAACTATTCAGTAAATATTAATACTGTTTATTTAATATTTACTATAATTTATAATTAAGTAAATTATTTTAAAGACATCATTTTTAATAAAATCATTCTTGTTAATATTGTATTCTTAATAATATTAACAAGAATACAATTCCATACATATAGTTAAAAAATTTTATATATGTTAAATATTATTTAAATATTAAAAAACAATAATATTATAGTTATATTAGTATTGTTTTCTATTTTAATACTGATGGTAAGTAAAGAGTTATGCTTATTACAGAAAAAATAAATAATGCTATTTGTTATATAATTTTAGGAAAATAAAATTTCCATTTTTTTAATAAAAATAAATTTTATTAAACAGAGTTATCTGATGATGATAATAAAAATTGTCATTTTGATACTTTATTTGATTTATATATCTAAATATATAATTTTTTTATATTTATAAAATTTTAATATAAACATAAAGATTATATATTTATAGAAGCATAATACCATATTTATAAAGGAAAATAGATGTCAAAACGATTTTTTAAGAAAAATAGTATGTGTGATTTTAAATCTAGATAAATAAGAGTATAATGCAGTCATTTTACAATTACACGTTTTTTAGAAAAATTTTTAGCTATTTCTAATAAATTGTCTGAATCTACATTTTTTCTAAGCAATAATCTTAAAAACTTTATGTTTTTTCGATATATTTTTTTGACATAGAATATATAAATGCTAAATACACGATATTTAGTTTTGATTTTAATGTTTTTAATATATTAAAACTAGATTCATAAATTAAACTTATTTTTCCTTTTAGTAAAATTTTTATTTTATTGTTTCTTTGTAAATTATCATCAAGTAAAGCAGATACAATAAAAGTGTTTTTATCTAATTCAGCTCTTGTATCTACAATATTAGAATGATAGGTATCTCTGATACTAATTGATTTTGCTATGGACTTTTTTAGTAAATGACTTTCTATTTAGTATATAAGTGTCTTATGAACAAATTGATATAAAAATTTCCTAAATTTGGTTCGTTTCTTTTAAATATTTCTAATCTATCATTTCTTATCATTAAAACAATTAGTAATTTTTAATCATGTTTAAATCCCTGTTTATTTATAATAATTTTTTTAAGATTTATGAATGATATAAATGTTTATATACTATGTTTTTTCAATATTTTTATTATTTAAAATATTTAATGTTATTGATTGTAGACATAATATGTATATATATGATATATTTCTTTATTATATGCTTGTATTTAAAAAAATATTAAATATGTAAAATATCATTTATTTTAAATAAATAAATATTTTTATATATTATAATTAATAATTTCAGAAGATATTAGAAATAAAAACAATATCTTTTAAAAAATAAATTTTTTTATTTGACGTATTTCTTATAGTAATATCATAAGATAAATATAAATTTTATTTTATTTTTTAAAATATTAAATTATTTTTAGTTAATTAGATCGTTGATAACTTGACTAAAAAACTAAATTCAAGTAAAAAGGAATAATAAAAAACAAAGAGAGGACATAATCTTATGTCATCCATATCAGTTTTAAATCAAACACAACTCTTAGATATAAAAAATAAAATACAAACTAAAGAAAACAAAAAGATAACAGGAAGAATTCAAAAAAGAGATTTGAGTAATCCTCTATCTCCTTCTTTATCAACTAGCACTGTAGTAAATTTAATTTCTGAAAAAAAATCTGATCTTTATACTGTATCTCCTATTGATGTATCGTTAAATAAAAAAAATGTATCTTTAAAAGAATATTTAGATGAATATAAATCATCAATTATCGATTCTTCTAAATTTAATCAATATATAAATTCTTTGCCTGCAAATCAATCAACTGATGAAGATATTAAATTGATATCTCAGGAAATTAATGAAGAAGAAAATAAAGTTTCAAAAGTTGCTAACAAAATAATAAATATAGGAGAAAAAACTTTTTTTTCTTCTGTTTCTTTTACTAAAAAAATGATACATACGTTAATGCATCATTTCAACAAAGAATCAATAGATCAAATATTTGATGAAAAAATTATTAACAATATAATAAAAAGAGAAGAAAAAATTTCTATAGATAAAATTAATAATAATGAAATGATTTCTGCAGGTGATATTAATAGTAATGAAATCTTGCCAGGAAAAAAACATTCTATAAATGACATATCTTTTCATCAATCTAAATACAATAATTTATCTTCTATAGATAAAACATTAAATAATGCTATTGATTGGAAGCCGTTAAATTCATTGAACCAATCTTCATACGCTACTAGTTTTGCTAATCAATATCAAGAGAATTTTTATACATTAAAACATACCAAGGAATTAGATAAAAACTTTATTTATACAGGAGAGCATTCTTTATTAACTGTTAATGGAAATAAGATTTCTAAAGTATCACCAATAACAATGTTACATGGATTTAAAAAAATAATACCAAATCTTGAATCTAGACAACTGCTTTCTTCATATATACATCCTGGTATTTTTACTCAAGCTTATTATGATGTTTATTCTAGACATCCAGATATATCTGAATATGAACAAAAAAAACCAGTGATTGTATACAATGTTCAAGAACTTAATAATGGAAAATTTAAATTAGTTGCAACTAATACAGCAGAATTAATACCGACTAAAAAAAATACTAAAAACAAATATAATATTTTAGGTATTAAAACATCAATATTGATATCTAAAAATCAAACACCTCAAATTTCATATTCATCTTTTTTACAATAAATAAAATATATTAACATTGTATATTAATTATTTTTTCAATATAAGATTGTTAGAATATATACTTTGTTATAAGTAATTAGGAATATAAAATGGAATTTATATTCCTAATATAGAAATTTATTTTTTATAACTGATATTATTTTTATTAGTATTAATTGATACCTATTATAGTAAATTTAATGGTTACCAATAATTTTCACTGGTAATATGTCCTGGATTACGACGGAAGTTCTTACGCATATTTTTTTTTTCTATAAGAATTTTTTGTGTATCTCGAACCATATTAGGATTACCACATAGCATAATATGTGAAAAATTAGAATCTATATTAATTCCTACTCTGTCCTCTAGTGTTTTATTTTCTATTAAATGAGGAATTCTACCCATGAGAGAATTTTTATTTTTTTCTCGACTTACTATAGTATGAAAATACAATTTACCATTATAATCTTTTTTTATTTTTTGTAT
>DATLVK010000100.1:0-2123 GCA_035577605.1 Buchnera sp. (in: enterobacteria)
TTAATTTCAAATGTAACCCCACATTTATTACAGGAAACAACAATGAAAATTGAATAAAACAACAAACAACAAAAATAAAACAATGAATATTTCTTTATCCCAGATAACACTAAAAATTATTATGACTTTGTCTAATTTTTATACTAATACTTTTGCTATTTTTAATGATGCTCCTCAGCCTTGGCAATTGGGATTTCAAGATAGTGCAGCACCCGCTTTCACAGGATTAGTAAATTTACATGATACAATCGGATTCTATTTAATTATTATCAGTTTAGCTGTGTTTTGAGTATTTTTTTCTTTAATTACTACCTATGGATCAAAATATCACCCAATACCTCATAAGTATTTAACACATGGTACAGTATTAGAATTAATTTGGACAATAACTCCTGCTTTAATTTTAATGTTTGTTGCTTTTCCTTCTTTCAGATTACTATATTTAATGGATTATCCTATATATGGGTTAATAAATTTTACTTATCTTTTGTAATGCCTGTAACTAAGCTAACTCCAATTAAAACAAAAAAAAACAAAAAAAAGTAGTACTAAATTAAATTAATTACTTATAGTAAAGTAATATAGGTGCAACTACGCTTAATGGCCTAAATAATAATGTACAAAAATAAACACTTTTCCACGTCATATTGTTTCTCAATTAGTGTTACATCAACTATGGGATTGTTCAATTCCTTTTAGGTAAAAGAACCATCACTCCCTTGTGCATCTATTTTTTAGCTCAGCCTCTGTTGTATCTCTTGCCTGCTGTAGCCTTGGGTAGGCATACCCAATCTTAGCCAAGCCAAATCAAAGGTTGTTCTTATTTTTAGCCTTTGGTGCAATTGCGTAATGAAATGCAAAGCAAATGGAGCACCATAAAATAACCTCTGCTCTAGACTTTAAGAGGCAAGAGGCAAATGAAAAAATTTAATTACTCAAGCACAAAAAGATTTCAATCTCTATGGTTTGTTTTCCAACAGCTATTTCATTAATGTGTGATATCTGATATATTTTTTATCTTTATTTAAATTATCTATTCGAAATGGTAATCTTAACTTTTTTTATGTAATGACTCGAATTTATACAAATTGTTAATACTTATTAATTTACCATTTATTATATACAACAATACAATAAAAGGATAAACAAAAAATTAAAACAATAAATAACGAATTGTTAATATATTTAGATAAAATTGCTTTAGCTTATTGGACGGGGGTTGAAGGTGCTTGGACTAAAAGCGGTTTTTATTTACATACAATACAAAAGGATTTACAATTTAGAAACATATAAATTAGTCGCAGTATTACATTACTTATTTACATTGGATTGTTCTATTCAATATCATGACGGTCGTAAAAGACCGGTTATTTATATTATAAAAAAATCTATGATACTTTTTTTTAGCTTAGTACACCCTAATTTGCATAAAAGTATGATGTATAAATTAATTAAAATCACGTAAAATTTTGTCCCCTTTAGTCGAAAGGCTAATTGAAATAATTTCACTATATGCTGGAACATTCTGATTATTACATGTACGAATTAATTTAATTATATTTTTCAGCCCTTAATTTTAGATATGACATATACTCTCGCTTGCGTTAGATTAGAATCCTATGCCTAGTTTGATTACGGTCCTCAAAACAGCCACTCTCCATGTAATAAAGGCAACGGATGTGAGGGGACAAAAAAATAATATTAATTTAAATAAGAAAGAAATAAATAAAAAATTATACTATTCGTAAAAATCATTGTAATGAATTATACCCCACTATTTGCGTAACAAACGCCTGGTGGGCTAGCAAACTGGTTTTTATTCTTTGTTACCTTTGCTCTAAGCTTTCTCTAATATTCCCTTAAGCCCTTATGACACAATGTACGAGGTCTGAACAGGAGGCACATTCCACATATAATATAATAAACATCATAATAACGCCAGCCGGTTGAAGAATAATTGTATCTACTATTGAAATATTTATAATTTAATCATTATCATCTTTTTAATTTATTTAAGCCTACCATTGGGGTTAAACCATACACATAGAAGCCCTAGTGCAAAATTTTCTAACAGAACT
Source organism: Buchnera sp. (in: enterobacteria) (assembly GCA_035577605.1). GTDB lineage: Bacteria > Pseudomonadota > Gammaproteobacteria > Enterobacterales > Enterobacteriaceae > Buchnera_C. The sequence continues at coordinate 2,079 of DATLVK010000100.1, forward strand.
GTTGCCATTGGTACATCTCGTGCCTTTAGCTTAGAGCAAACCTTG
>DATLVK010000101.1:0-3569 GCA_035577605.1 Buchnera sp. (in: enterobacteria)
CAACTTGTCCTTTAGCTATGGCGGAAGCTGAACGTAAATTACCTTTTTTCATCATGAAAATAGAAAATATTTTGTTAAAATATAATATAGAACAAGAGAAAATTATATTTAGAGTTGCAGGATGTCCGAATGGTTGCGGTAGATCTTTATTATCTGAAATTGGATTAATAGGAAAATCACCAGGACGGTATAATTTGTATATAGGTGGAAATTATATTGGAACTCGTATTGCTACATTATATTCTGAAAATTGCACTGAACAAGAAATATTTAATCTTATAGAAGTATTAATAAAGCTTTGGTCTGAAAAAAGAAAGTATAAAGAATATTTTGGTGATTTTGTAATTCGTTTAGGTATTGTTAAATGTATAATCAATTCAGAAAATGATTTTTGGTTAAAATAAAAGAGGTTGTGATGTCGATTATAAATTTACTTGAAATTAATAAATTGACGAAAGAAGAACAATATAATTTTTTTGTTCAGACTAATATTTTTTTAAAAAATATTTCTGCAGAGAAACGTATTTCTTGGGCAATAGAAAATTTATGTTCAGAATTTATTTTATCATCTAGTTTTGGTATTCAGTCAGCAGTGTGTTTACATCTTGTTACACAACAGAAACCTAATATTCCTGTTATTCTAATTGATACAGGATATCTTTTCCCCGAAACTTATATTTTCATTGATCAATTAACAGATAAATTAAAATTAAATTTGCATGTATTTCGTGCAAACATATCTCCTGCTTGGCAGGAAGCCAGATATGGGAAATTATGGGAAAAGGGTCTTAAAGGAATTGAATTCTATAATAAAATTAATAAAATAGAACCTATGCATATAGCTTTTAAAAGTCTATCAGTAAAAACATGGTTTGCTGGACTTCGTCGTGAACAATCTGATAGCAGATTTCATTTATCTTTTATTAGTATACAAAAAAAAATATTTAAATTTTTACCTATTTTAGATTGGGATAATCGTAAAATATTTAATTATATTAGAAAAAATAATTTAGATTATCATCCTCTATGGTATCAAAATTATTTATCAGTAGGAGACATACATACAAGTAGTAAGTATCAATCTGGAATGAGAGAGGAAGATACACGTTTTTTTGGTTTAAAACGTGAATGTGGTTTACATATAGAATAATTTTTCAAAAATATTATTTTGTAAAACTTTTTTATTATAAAATTAAAATTAGGTGCATGTGAATTACTTTCCTATTTTTGTCAACTTAAAATCTAGACATGTATTAATAGTCGGTGGTGGAGATATTGCAGTACGTAAAGTGATTCTATTATTACGTACAGGTGCAATAATTACTATTATTGCTTATGAGATTTGCAGTAAATTGTTATCATTTTTAAAAAAAAATAAAATACAGTGGTTGAAGACTGGATTTAAAGAAAAGTATTTAGATCAAGTGTTTTTAGTTATTGCAGCAACGAATAATAAGAATTTAAATAGAGATATTTTTATGGCATCTAATAAAAGATGTATATTGGTCAACACTGTAGATGATGAATTGAAATGTTCTTTTATATTTCCTTCTATTATAGATCGTTCGCCAATTATAATAGGTATTTCTTCAGGTGGTACTGCACCAGTATTATCTCGTTTATTACGTGAACGTATAGAATCTTTATTACCTATAAAATTAGGAATGGTAGCTACAGTAGCTAAAAAATGGAGAGAAAAAATTAAACTAAAATTTAGCTTATTATCTGACAGACGTTTTTTTTGGGAACGTTTATTTAATGGAAGATTTCCTGGACAGATTTTAAGTGGTAATATTAATAGTGCTATAAATATTTTAAATACAGAAATATCGCAACCTAATTTGTCTAAAGGAGAAATTATTTTAGTCGGAGCCGGACCAGGAGATAGTGGTTTGTTAACTTTAAAAGGTTTACAAGTTATACAGCAAGCTGATTATATTTTATATGATTCTTTAGTTAGTAAAGATATATTAGAATTAGTTCGTCGTGATGCCAATTGTATTTGCGTAGGTAAACGTTCTGGTAGAACAGGTATGATTCAAAAAGAAATTAATAAATTATTAATATCTTTAGCTAAAAAAGGAAAAAAAGTTGTTCGCTTAAAAGGTGGTGATCCTTTTATATTTGGAAGAGGTGGCGAGGAATTAGAAATTATTAAGAAACATGGTATTTCTTTTCAAGTAGTACCAGGTATTACTGCTGCAGTTGGTGCGTCGGCATATTCTGGTATTCCATTAACTCATCGTACTTACGCCCATAGTGTTGTATTTATTACGGGAAATCATGCTAATGATAAATTAAATAAAATAGATTGGTCTCAGTTAGCTATTTCTAATAGTACCATAGTACTATATATGTTTAAAGAGAATATAGATAAAATTTATAAAACATTAATTTTGCATAAATTTTTAACAAGTACTCCAGTTGCTCTGATAGAACAAGCTACTACGTTAAATCAAAAAATTTTAATCGGTACTATAAAAAATATTCCTGATTTATCATTACGTATTACGACTCCATCAGTATTGATTATTGGTGAAGTAGTAAAGTTACATAAAAAATTAAGATGGTTTAATTCTATTAATATAGTGAGTTGAAAACTACTATAAAACATGTTATTGAGAAGTGATATGAAGAAAAAAATTTTTACTTATTTAGATCAGCTTGAGTCAGAAAGTATTTACATTATTCGTGAAGTAGCTTCAGAATTTCAAAATCCAGTTATGTTATATTCCATAGGAAAAGATTCTTCAGTGATGTTGCATCTTGCTAGAAAATCGTTTTATCCAGGGAAAATACCTTTTCCTTTATTACATGTCGATACAGGTTGGAAATTTTCTGAAATGTATCAGTTTCGTGATACAATCGTTGCTAATTTAGACATCGAGTTGATAGTTCATGTTAATAAAGAGGGGTTATCTTCTGGCATTAATCCATTTATACATGGTTCTAATAAATATACTGATATTATGAAAACAGAAGGATTAAAGCAAGCCATAAATAAATATGGTTTTGATGCTGCTTTTGGTGGAGCTAGAAGAGATGAAGAAAAATCACGTTCTAAAGAACGTATTTATTCATTTCGAGACTCATCACATCAATGGGATCCTAAAAAACAAAGACCTGAGTTGTGGAATATATATAATAGTCAAATTAATAAAGGAGAAAATATCAGAGTATTTCCATTATCTAACTGGACTGAACTAGACATTTGGCAATATATATATGCAGAATCAATAGATATCGTTTCGTTATATTTTGCTGCGAATAGGCCTGTTCTAGAAAGAAATGGCATGTTGTTAATGATAGATGATAATCGTATTATTGTTCAAAAACATGAAAAAATTGTTCAAAAAATGGTGAGGTTTAGAACTTTAGGATGTTGGCCTCTTACTAGTGCGCATTTATCTGATGCTATAACTATTCCTGATATTATATCAGAAACGTTGAAAATAAATAAAAGTGAAAGAACAGGAAGATTAATTGATAGTGATAAAAATTGTTCTATGGAATTAAAAAAAAGACAAGGTTATTTCTAAAAATGAATAAAAAAAATGATTTTTTTATTA
>DATLVK010000102.1:0-33538 GCA_035577605.1 Buchnera sp. (in: enterobacteria)
ATTTTAATGAAGATATTATTAAATAGGAAAAAATATGAATAAAGAAATAGAAGAAGCATCATTAGTTTTTATAAAAAAATTTTATAAAAATATGGAAAATTTTGTAATAGATTTAGATAAACTATTTAAAGAAAAAAAAATAAAAGATAAAGATATTTTTGAAATAATAGATGTATCAATTAAAGGTTTATTTATAACTCATATTGATAGAATGATATCCATAATTATGGATCAAGACATTGAATTTATTGATAAATTAGATTCAGCAAAACTTTATATTATTTCTACTAGTGAAATGATAAATAATATATTAGATATGAATAATATAAAAATTGAAAATAGAATTTTAAATTAAGGAGCTTTTATGAATGTATCAAATTATGAAATAGAACCATTAACTGAAGAAGAGGCATTAGGATTATTAGAAAATGGAAATTATAAAGCAAAAATAAATGACATAGAAATAAAATCATCAAAAAGTGGAACAAAATATCCAGTAGTTAATTTAGATGTATTTGATAAAAATAATAACATTAAAAAATTTAATGATTGGTTATCATTGCCTCATAAGATTAAACATATTTGTGATTCATTAGGTTTTGAAGAAGATTATAAAAATAGAAATTTTCCAATTTCAAAAATAAATGGTAAATTTATAACTGTCAAAATATCTATATCTAAACCTACTGATAAATATCCTATTCCAAGAAATAATATAATAGATTATTTACCCATAGAAAATAATTATGATTTAAATGATGATTTAATTTTTTAAAAAAATTGATAAATTTCTAAAAATAATTTAAAATATTACATTTGAATTATATATAAGGGATTATATGAAAAATACATTGATTTTTGTTTCAATTTTGTTGATTTTTATAATTCCTGTAAAATCTATAGCCTGTTATTATGATGAAAATTGCGATGTAACTGATATGTTTTCAGAATATATTGATCAAAATTCTTCTTCGGAAGATAGTAAAACTACATCTATTCACGAAAAAGAATACATTTTTGAAATATATCCATATATTAATATTAAATATAATTCAAAAGAACTTAATGACGAAGATAAAGAGATTAAAAATGCCTCTGAAAAAAGGTAAATCAAATAAAATTATTTCTGAAAATATTAAAACAGAAATAAAACATGGAAAACCTAAAAAACAAGCTGTTGCAATTGCAATGTCTAAAGCTAATAAATCAAATAAAAAGAAAAAAGCCCGTTAATCGGGCTTTTGTTCATCAATTAAAGGTAAATTTCTTAGTATATCTAAAGCATTTAATACATTTTTTGCTGGAAATTCAAGCAAAATAGAAGCAATTTGTTGAACTTGATTTTCATTTATATTAAATTTTTTCATTTAATATCCTTTTTATAAATTAAGTTGTTGCAAACTAACAAATGATACAGAGCTTCCCAATCCAGAAATAGATGATAAAATTTTATAACTTGAACCTAATGGAATAATGGAGTTCAATGTATTATCTATTGTAGCTGCTATTCCTGATAAACTTATAGTTGCAATTGTATTATATCCTGATCCTGAATCTATTTGAAGAGTTGCACTAGCGCTTCCAGCAATAACACTTGTTAATCCTATTGTAGCAATAATATGAGTATCATTAGTCAAACTTGGTGTGTATACAGTTGAAAAAGATGGACTATTAACAATAGAATAAGACCTAGATGTATTCAATTGAGAATTTTTTAAATTAATTGGAATAAAATTATTAAAATTAATATCATTTATCTCTTTTTTCCAAATCATTGAATTAAAAGTATTATCTATGCACCACCATAAATCACCAGTAATAGTATTAAACCATGAATATTTAAAATCTGGAATATTAACATAAACTCCAACTCCTAAATTTGTAGGATCAAGAACATCTAGTTCTGTTGAAGTTGGATCGCGATCACATAAATAATAAAATGATCCATATCCTGTTAATAAAGTTGGGTTACCCATTTTAAATTCCTTTGAATAATGCAACAGTTAAAGTTGAAGTATCTAAAGCACTACTTGATGTCACAGTAAAAGAACCAGATGCAATATTAAGCCTATATCCAGTACCTGGAGTTCCTCCAGAAGTAACAACTGCTACAGTTCCCGAACATGACGTAGTAACAAATGAATCATTTACCGTTGCTGTTCCAGTAGACAATACTACGCTAGTAACAAATGCAGCATTTGCAGTTCCAGCAGACACAGGAGCGCTTTTTATTTGCAATCCTTTATTTACCGTATTAATTATTAAATTGCCATTTGCTGCAACATCACCAATACTTGTCATAAATAATCCAGTAGAATAGCTAACAGCTGATCCTTGCGCTATTCCAGCAGAATAATTAAATTGAAGTTGGTTAGATAAATGTACAATTTGAAAATTACTTCCGCTATAAGAAGAAATATTATTTGATCCATTCCAAAAAGAATCAAAATTTATGGCCTGATTTCCATGAGCATCATGAAATAAAGATAAACCAGGATATCCATCAGCAGTCGTATAAAATTTTAATGAATTATTTGTTGTTCCATCTGTACCATATAAATTTAAAACGCCTGGTGTTTGAAATGTTTGAGATGAACTATTAGCACCAACATATAAATGAACCCCACTTGAATCATAAAATAAGTGAGTATTATCTTGAGAAATAGCTCCGCTTACTCCAGAAAATATTACGCTTCCACTAGTTAATCCCGATAAAGTTAATGCGGTAGTTGTTAATAAATTTGTGCTTGGATTAAATGTTAGACCTGTTCCTAAATTAAATGGCTGATTTCCATTAGTTGATGATGCAGCAAAAATTGGAAAATAACTAGCATTATTAGATACACTAACAGTAGCTCCATTATTTGCATTAGTAGCCGTGGTTGCTGTAGTTGCAGTAGTAGCGCTAGTTGCTGTAGTGGCATTTCCAGATAAACTAGCCGTAATTGTTCCAGCAGAAAAATTACCTGAACTATCTCTTGAAACAATAGTGCTCGCAGTATTTGCATCAGTATAAGCTAAAGATATTAAATTTTTAGATGAATCTGTTACAACAGCCTGAGAAGCAGTAAGAGAAGATATTCTAGCAGTTTTACTTGTTCCTGTAATAATAATATTACCACCTGGAACTGTAACATCATAAGATGTTTGTCCTAATGCCATTACTACCTGACTTCCTGAAAAGCTTCTAAAAATAAGATCATCTGCATTAGAAGTTAAAGCAGCAGTTCCAGGAAACATAGCGCTAATCCATTTAGCTATTCCAGCGGTATCCCATTGATAAGCTGCTAATCCATTAGTTTGATCCCCTCTACTTGATCTATATACAGAAAAATTACTTATTCCTGATGAAGAAGTACTTAAAATATATTGTATGCTTGGTCCTGAAGTAGAAGCTGTAAAAACGCTTCCACTCCAAGTAAGAGCATTAGAATTAACAATATTAGTGCCATTATAATAAAGTATTCCATTAGTAGATGAAAAATTAGAAGTATTAAAATCTGCTGTAATATTTGATCCAGAAGTTCCAATATTTAAAGTACTATTAGGACTTGTAATATTAAGAGCTCCGGTTAATCCATTAAGACTTGCAACTCCAGCAGAAGTTCCTCCAACATCTCCAACTTTATTAACTGAAAAAGCAATCACAGATAAATCTATTTGATTATTAGCAGCACTTGTGCTTGAAGCGCTTCTAACTACTGGAAATACAATATCATTAGGACTTAAAGTTACTTGAAATGATAAAATAACAGGAGGAGTTTTTTCTCCCGGAAAAACTGTAAAAGGAATATCTGATCCACTATGATAACCCATTCCTGAAACAATAGGATTAATAGGTAAAAATCCTCCTCTTCCATCTCCAGTTAAATTTAAGTTTGCACTTAAATAATAATCTGTTGATGAAGGATTAGTATTAGTAGCATCATAATAAAACACACATGTCATATCTATTTGATAAGTACCGGCTTCAGTTCCTACATTTTTTATCCCAACTTGACCTATTCCAAAAGGATTAGTAGTGTAAAACTGTATATTATTTACATTATTAACTAAAGGAACATTATTAGCGAATGGAATTAAATAAAAGTCTAAAAGTGCAAATGAAATTGGACTTACAATACCTGAATCTACTACATAACCATATCCTACTGATGGACCTGTTCCAGTTAAAGAAATAACTCCATTAGTTATGTCAATTCCATCTCCAGCAGTAACATCTACCGGATTAGTTGATCCATCCCATGATTCAACAACAATAGGAATATTAACAAATCCATTCATACCATTTATTGACAAAACATAAGGCTGGCTTATCCAAAATCCAGGGCCAAGATCTGAAATAAGTAATAATCTATAATATTGATTATTTTCAATGTCAGTAAAAGTCTGTGATCCATCGCTATTTTTAAGATGTACTGTAGCAGTTCCGATAGATTGGAAATAAATGCTTTGACCTGGTGTTAATGATCCTATTTCTCCAAAATTATTAGGTAATATTATTGTATTTCCAGGGTTATCTACAACTAAAGAAATATTAGTTGGAGGAGGATTAGTTATTGTATAAAAACCACCAGAAAAATCACTATCTGAAATAGTAAAAAATGGCTCTCCTAATCCTAAATTTATATATGATTGGTTTACATTAGCTACATCAGATAAATTATTAGCAACAGTTAAAAATGGTCCGCCAGAACTAGTTCCTGTAACATTAAAAATTTTAATATTATCTAATCCTATTTCTCTTGGAAGTGGCTCTACTAAAACAAACATATTTCCAGCTAAAGTATTTCCAGCGCTTACCGAAAAAGATTGACCAACTTTCAATTGTTCAATTGATTGAAAATCATTAGACCTCTGAATTTTCCATTTTGTAATTGAGCTCCCAGTATTAACTACATCATAAATTCCATTTTCATTAGCATGAGTTTGATTAAATAAAAATATTCTATCCCCTACTTGAGCAATGACGCCATCAACAGATAATAATCCATTAGTTACAGATGTTAAAGTTGAAGAAATTCCATTATTTAATTCACCATTAAAATATGTTCCTGATAAATTATTAGGAGATGATAATCTAACTGGTGTAACAATTGGATAAAGATTAAATGACGTCACAGTCATAATATATTACTCCATGTAATATTATTGAGGAGCTATAAATGCTACATAATTTAATGTACAAGTAGCGCCAGGATCAGCACTAAAAGTTACGTCAAAACTTCCAGAACCAGCTACTGCTTTTATAACAGAAGCAGGATTACTAGAAGTAGCAATAGTGGCAACTACAATACTCGAAGCTGTCATTCCAGTTACAGGAACAGTAATAGGTCCTGCGCCAGCTCCACCAATATTTCCAGTAGTAGCAGATTTAATATTAGCAGAAGATTGAGCTCCCAAATTAGTTCTAGCAGTTGCAGCATTTGATACATCAGATAAATTATTTGATGCAACCAAAAAAGTACTTCCTGACGGAACAGAAACAGGATTAAATACTAAATCATCTATCCCTAATGCTGCTGGCAATGGTTCACATACTACCCATGAACTACCAGCCAATGTAGAGCCCGCACCAACAGTTACTATTTGACCTGTTTGTATTTGTTCAATTGATTGAAAATCAGCTCTTCGAGTAAAAACAGTCGGAGCTCCTATAGTAGTAACTTGATAAATTCCATTCTCATTTTCATTAGTTTGATTAGCAAGCAATACATAATCATTTAATAATAAAGGAATATTATCTACGTTAGGCCATCCAGCAGAAACAGTTAATGTCGCTTGTAGACCTGTATTCAATGGGCCATTATAATAAATTCCTGGAATATTTCCTTCTGCAGTTAATCTAACTGGAGTTAAAACTGGGTAAAAATTATAAAATGTTAAAGATGTAGTCATATATTTCTCCTTAAAAAAATTATTTAACTTCCCCACACCAAACCTGATGCAGTTGTCCCTGTAGTATTTATTTTTGTAGAATAAATGTTGTGCCATCTTCCAGCAGCAGCATTAGTGAGAATCTGAGTAGTTCCATCCCACTTTACATAAGATATGTTACCAGAAGTACCAACCCATAACCAGCTTGAAAATTCAGTATTACCATTAGTTCCATATGGAACATCAAGAGTTACATTTCCACTTCTAGCAGGACCTGTAGCCAATCTAAAAGGACCTGTATATAAATTAGGGTCTAAAGGTGGTATATTTATAAATTGATTAGCCATAAAATCTCCTAAAGTTTAATCATAAAAGTTAAATAAGAAGTAGATTGAATAATATTAATTGGTTGTTGGCCAGTATAACCAGAAATAGTTCCTGTATTAAATGATCTTCCGGCTGTGCCAGCACCTGCTAAACAATTTCCACCTCCTCCAGTAAGAGTAAGAAAATCTACAGCATTACCCGGTCCATTATGAAGATGATTAGGTATTTGGTCTAATGTTAAAGATTCAGAGTCAGCTCCTACAAAAGTTCCTATAGGATGAACTACTCCACCACCAGAAAAAGCATTACCAATAACTCTATTTAATGATATGGGCAATCTTATAGATTTATTTGCATCCCAATCAGCTTGTGCGCTTCCTAATCTAGTTGTTTGAACACCACCGCTAGTAAAAACTGGACATAATGTATTTGGAATAGCATTCCATATTTTATTATATAGAAACCAAGTATCTATATTGGCCCTAGTGATAGCATTAGACAATGCATTCCCTATGGTTCCATCATTCATATATATCCAACCTGGTTCTATCATCATTGGAAGATATGAAACAAATTTTGTTGATCCAGTCCTTGGTGTTTGTATTAATGAATTTATTTGTTCATTAGATTCTAAATCAGAAATTAAATAATTATTTCCTATATATAAAGATGGTTTAGCTATATCAATATTACAATTAGAATTAGTAGGAAATCTTATTTGAATATATGTACCATCATCACCTGTGCTTCCAATTGTAAATAGAGATACATTAGGTATAGTAAAATTAACTATATATCTAGCCCAATTATTGGTTAAAGTAATTAATCCAGCATTAAAAAAATTAGTTGAGCTAGCTCCAGTTCCAGTTCCAAAATATTGTTCAATATATAATTGTAAAGTATTTGCGCCAACCCCATTAGTTCTAGCCCATATAGAGAAAGTCATTTCCTGATCTTCTAATGTATTTACATCAGGATTTATTGGTATTTGTATTCCTTTTCTAGTTTCAGAAAATGCATTAGATGTATAATTTAAAAAATATAAGGGAGCTACATCTCCAGTTAATGGATTTGATCCTAATGAAAATTTATTGAATGTAATTGTATCATTAGCTCCCATATTGGTATTAAAAAATGTTATATCTGGAGTAAAAAATTGACTATGAGAGCTAGGAGCAATAATAGTTCCATCTGGTATGGATGGACCTATTAATCCTAACCCATTTCCTTGATTATATAAAAATGATCCATTAACTATATAATTTTTTAAATTTATATTAGTAGTTACAGTTCCACCACCAGAAGCAGTAACTCCAGGATAATTATTTATTTGATAAACTAAATTATCATCTTTATCATATATTTGTATAAAATAAAATTCTTCAGGCAATGAATCATCAAATTCCCAATAAAATGGCCCAGAAGTACCATTTAAATCAAATAAAACAGGCTGAGTCCATGGCAATGTTCCGCCAGCATCTTGAAATACAGGCTTATATTCCGTTAAATTAAGACTACTATAAGTGTACATTTTTCCTGAACCGAGAGGCTTTCCAGAATCATCGGGAAGATACCAAAATGGAACTGGAGCTAAACTATAGGTTTTTGTCATTATCATCTTCCTTATTTGAAACAGATAATGTTCCAGGAAATAACTTACCAAATAAATCAGATAACTTTTTTTCTTTTTGGTAAGAGTTTTTTTCTAAATTAATATTTTTTAAATCTTTTATCCAATCATCACTTCTAATATATTCAATAGCTTTAACATTCCTCTGAGAACCAACTAATTCATGTAAATTTTCATATATTTCATTAATCCATCCTCTCGCCTGATCTAAAGCACTTTCTGATCTAAAAGAAGAAGAAGATGGTTTTTCTAAATTAATTAAACTATGCCATGCATTTTTCATATCTTTTAATTTTTGTTGAGCATCAGGAACATTTTTCAATGAATCATGTAATTCATTGAATTTATTTTCATTTTTAATAAATTTTTTATAAAATTCTTTTCCATTAATTTCTCCTGTTTTTAATTTTTCTTCCATTTTTCTTCTTATTATTTTTTTCTGAGCTTCCTCTCTCGCTTGTTTATATGTTGGATTATTTTCATCCAAAACTCGTTCCATATTATTTCTAACATTTGTTAATACAGATGCCTCTTCCTTTTTTCCTGATTTAATTAAACTTTTTTCTTCATCAGATATAGATTTTTTAACTTTGTCTAAATATGCATAATTATTTTCTGGTATTCCTTTTAATTTACTTTGCCATCTAGTATTATTTTTTACATTATCAAATGCTTCTGAAATTACAGGATCATTTTTAAAAGAATCAACTAAATCTTTATCTAAATCTAATTGATAAGATTTTTCATATAATTTATTTATTTTTTGATCAGATGATATTGATTTATCATATATATCATTTAATAAAGAATTTATTGCTGTTTTTTCTTTATTCTTTCTTTCCATAGATAATTTAACATTTCTTGAAGATGCTTCTGAAGTTCTCGCATAATTTCCTTCTATTTTTCCCGTAAAAGGATTTGAACTTGCCTCTGAAGGACGCAATGGAGTCCCTAGTCTTTGAGATGCTTCTATAGAAGGATAAACATCTTCATATCTCAATCCTTTCAAGGATTCTTGACCAGGAATTGATCTATCTATTCCAAGAATTTTTAATAATTTAGGAGATAATGTACCAGCGGTAACACCAGCTTCTGCTCCTTTTTTTCCTCCAAAACCATATCCAATAGCTCCTCCAGCGGAACCTCTTGCTAATAAAGATAATAATTTATTATCTGATCCGGCTAATTTTCCAGCTCCTGCTCCAAAAGCTCCTAATGATGCTCCCAATCCTTGATCTTCAGGATTCATTAATGATCCTAATAAAGCATTCGAAGTAATAGATTTAGCAGTTTTTCCAGTTAACATCTTAAATAATTTATTTTCAGATGAGCTTTTTTCTAATATATCAGATGCTTTTTTAATTGCATTAGCTATCTCAGGTATTTTTTGTATATGAGCCGCTGTTTGAGTAGCTAATCCAGATTTTCCAATTAATCCTGGTCCAAAAAATGAAGCTAATTCTCCTATTCCTGCATTAATATTATTAGGAGCAAAATCAAATCCTTTTTTTTCTTTTATATTTAAACCTGGAATTAAATTTAAACCTTTTGCTCCTAAATTATATAGTCCTGGTCCTATATTTGCCAAACCTTGAGCAGCTCCAGAAGTAAAATCAGCAACTCCTTGAACATAATTTCTTACTGGTTTATTAATATTTTCTTCTGCAAATTGTCCTGCTTTTTCTAGATAAGATTTTTCAGGTTGTTTTTTTTGTATTAAAATAGCGCCTTCTCTAACTGGATCAAATTTATTATTTGATATTAGAGATGCCCCTTCTTTAATTGGATCAAAATCATACATTATCCTTGCCTCTTATATCCATTTTTTAAAAATAATTGAGCTTTCCCAGTAGGAACTTGATATAAATTTCCATCCGGACCTTGCATAACAATATTTTCGCCTTTAAACTTTTCTGCTTCTTTTAAAATAGATCCCTTAACAGATTCCTGAGATTTTTTGTTTTTATTAGATATATCTTCATAAGGATTCATTCCTGTAGAAGTCCTTATTTTTGCACCTTTACTTAAAATTTCATTAATCTTATCTTGAGCTGCTTGGAAAGCGACCCCAGTCATTTTCTGTCCAGCATGAGTATCTATTCCTTTTAACATATTATCTCTTATATCATTCATAACAGTAACACCAGGTTGACCACCTTCCAATAAATTCCTAGCATTAGCTATGCCGCTCATTGCTGATAAAGCTCCCACATATTCTCCAAATTCTTTTTGTTTTCTAGGATCATTGCTAAGTTGATCTATTATTCTTTTTGGAGAAAATCCAGCATATGTATTAGCATATTTTTTTATAATAGGAGTTGTAGAACTAGATAAATAATCTAATTCTGCATTAACTTGATCAACTAATTGAGTTCTTGTTTTGGTCGCAGTAGTTGGAGAAAATCTAGGACGTGGCAAATTATCTGGATCAAGACCTTCTTTTTCAGCTATTTTTCTTAATCCATAACCATTATTAATATAATCTTTCATTTTTATAGGGTCTATTCCCATTCCTCTTCCTTGAGCTAATAAATTATTCTGTTCTTCTGCTGTCAGTTGACCCCAATCATAATTTTGAGTTTGTTTAGTTTTATATTGATTTTCTATATTCTTTGATTGCTGACTTAAATTTAATGCATTCATTATCTGATTAGCAGCATTAGGATCAGATATTAACTCAGGATGTTGTCTTAATAATTCAGCAGCTCCAATTTGGCCAGCAGCTCCAGATTGACCATAAAGAGGATTTTGTTGTTGAAAATTAAGTCTATTAGTATTTGCATTTTTATAATTAATATCAGATTGAGTTTTTGGTATATAAAGTTGATTTTCCATTTGAGCTTTCTTTAATTGTTCAGGAAATAATTTGTTAACTCTTTCTTCTTGAGATTGAGCTAATTGATTAGCAATTTGAATTTGTTTATATTTCTCTAACTGATCAGCAATATCACTAGATACACTTGTAATTCCAAGCATAGTTTTTAATGTTTTATCACTAGGATTTTCATATTGAGGCAGAGGAATCATTGAAAAAGCCATAAATCACCTATAATCCAAATCCAATTAAAGCACCACTTATCAAGCTACCTAAATCTCCAAACATACTAGAATTAGCAGAATTTTTAGCTGCTTCTTCGCCATATTTAGCTTTAGCCATTTCTTGACCTAACATTTCATACATTCTACTTAATGAATTAGCAGATTTTTCCCCCATACCAACCTCATGCTCAAGACCTTGTCCGTATTGTGTATTTATTCCTAAAACATGATTCAGCCATGTTTCCATATCTTTATTTGAAATATTTTCAGCATTTTCTTGCTCTTGAAGCATTAATGGAGTACTTCCTGTTAAACCAGAAGAAGAAGCCATATTATTTGCAGCTCTAATAGCTTGCTCTTGCTCATATTCTGAATAAGGAGATTGACTATATCCACCCATAATATCATTAATAAACTTAGTAGGGTCTGACATTTTGCTTAAATATTTCTGATATTGTGGAATCGCCGCAGTTCCAGCATTATAAAAAGGATTTTGATAAGTAGCAGCCTGATTTGTATATTGGGTTAATTGTTTAGAAGCATCTTTATATGGTTTAGAAGGGTCACCACCAAATAATCCTCCTAGAAGACCAGCTGCCCCCATTCCAGCCATAGCCGTTCCAAATGCTTCATTAAATCCTGGCGATCCAAATCCTGAACTAGCCATATATTTTCCTTAAGGAGAAGTAGTGAAAGTTTGCCATATTCCACCTCTCCATATTTGAGGTCCTATAATAGTAGTATTATATATTATTTGACCTTCTGTGGGAGATTGAATTTTATTTCTTTGATCAGTAGTTAATCTAGGAATAAAAATTCCAAATTCTGATAAATATTCAATTACTGATTGAGAAAATGTCGTAATCCATGACATCCAAATTCCATTCATAAAATCCTTACTATTAGCAGTAATAGGATCATATATAGGAGGCAAATCTAAATTATTTGACATATTTACTCCGGTAATTGTTCATAAACCCAAGCAGCTCCCAAAATAATATAAGGAACTTGAGTAAAAAATTCTATTTTAGGAACAAAATATTGTCCTCTAGGAATAACTCCTAATTTTCTCCAAACTGTTCTAAATGATCTTTCGCCAACAGCACCCATTGGAGAAGATAATTTATTACCATAAGACTGACCACCATCTTTTGAATAAGATAAAAATACAGTAGGATTTATATCTTCTATTTTTGTATATTTAATTGTATTTGGAGTAAATCCAGTAGATACAATATCAATATAAATATTATCAATAGCATTATTATAACTTGTAGCTAACCTAATATTTGTTAATGATATTAAAATAACATAATAATTAGTATTAACTGCTAATGGAATAGGCAATTGACCATAAGAGGAAGATAATGTTACTAATGATCCTGTAACTAATCCAATAGTACTTTCTACAGTTATCATATCTGTAGTAGGATCAGCAGTAAATGGTAAATTAAATTGAGAATTTACTATTTGTCCTTGTAATAAATCTAAATGATATCTATCAATTCTAACTCTTTTATAAGTAGGATCACCAATAGCTCTTCCTATTCTAACTCTTCTAATAGATTCACCATCATTAGTACAATTATTACTATCCACAATATAAAGAGCAGGAAATCTATAGTCTCCATAATAATTATTTCCTTGGAAATAAACATGAGACTGAGCAGGATGACGATCTCCATTTAATAATTCTTCTTCATGCCATCTTCGACCATCTTCTGTTTCAGGATTACTCATGCTTTCATTATAAACAAAAGTTTTATTAGCATCAGTAAAATTTAATCTATAAAATATTAATCCATTTTCTTTTATTAATATTCCTAATGGATCATTTTCTCCAATTAATTGATTTTGAGCATATTGAGAAAGCTGAAAATCTAATGCTCTATTACTAATAGGAAAAGGCTGTGTTCCTACAACTTCCATTACTGATCCCAATCCATCTTGAGTTTGAGATAAAAAAAACATTTTATTAAACCCAGTGATGATACTAGCTCTTGAGGGAGTTCCATATTCCATTAATAAGCTATTATTTCTTCTAAAAGGAAGATTAGTTCCTATGCCTTGATTCTCCCAAACTTCAGTATAATAAGAAGAAAATAAAAATAATTTTCTATATAAAGTTCTGCAAGCTATTATATTACCAGGATGAGTAGTTATTGATCCTACTTGTAATTGACCTAAATTTGTTATAGTTCCAGACCCAGTAGCAGTAAAATTAATAGCAGCTCCACCTTTAGCTGATGATAATCTTATAGTATTAATTCCATCGTTAAAAACCACATAATAAGTAGTAGATAAAGAAAAAGGAGCAACAACTATAGTAAAAAGAACAGGAGTTCCAATAGCATAATTTAATACTGATCCACTAGTTAAAACTAGATTAGGAGAGCCATTTGTAGCATTAAAATTAGCAGTAGAAACACCCCAAATTAATCCATTATTAAAACTTGATAATTTAAAATTATTAGTATCTCCATCTGCTACTACAAAAAATCCATCAAGAGAACAGACATCTATTGGTTTAGCAGGAAAACTACTGTCTGTTATTTGTTCAAATAAATTAACATCCGTGTCGTAAATCCATCCATTAATTCCATCTACAAAAATTATCTGGAAAGTATTAGCATCTATTCCAACATAATTAGGATTTCCAGAAATAGTTCCTATATGAGAAAAACTAAAGGTATTATCTATTCTATAAACTTCATTACCAACAACATGATACATGCTATCTTTAAATACAAACGATTTTCTAAAACCTTCAGTATTAGGAAAAAAATTAATCTCTGAATTAGTTAAACCAGAAGTAAATATTAAAGATTTAGATTTTTTATTTTGAGAATCTATATATTCAAATTGATTAATAGTTCTTTCCGAATCAATGACAGGATATCGTTGATTATTATAGCTACCTACTATTTCGTAATTTTCCCATGTCATATTAGTAGTATGATAATATCATTTGCCAGAAAGGAGAACCTGGCGCAGTTAATAGTACAGAAGGTCTAATAGTAAGATCAGTTTCATTAGCATTCTTCAAGTTATTTATATAGCTTAAATATTCATCTTCAGATGTTTGTTTCCAATTTCCTGAAGGATAATAATCAATAAACTTTCTAGCTAAGGCATATTTTAAAAATCCATAATAATAAGGAGGAAGCTCTATAATACTTTGATCAGAATCCAATGAATCTAACATCACTTTACATTGAATAAAAAAAGGATATGGCTGATCAGGAGCAGGATATACAGTAATAAAACTTTCTAAAGATTGCTTATTAAGAAATATAAAACATGGTCTAGTTCTCAAATTCTGTAAAGTAATAATATTATAATATTCAGCTTTACTAATAATTTTTAAAGGATAAGTAATTGGTTGATCAGATTCTGGCTGAACAACATAATTAGCAAAAGATAAATCTATAATTCTGTCAGAAACTATATCTGACGATATCATGTCAGATAAAGAATAAGTTTGTTGACCAGGAACAAAAACAGAATTAATAGTAGTTAAAAAAGGCACATAAATACTATCAGAAGTAAATTTTGCAATTATTTCATTAATTAAAGTTAAACCTTTGGAAAGCATAAAGGCATCAGCCAATTCACCGACGCCTAGCTCACCAATAAGTTGCAATGAATCAATGATTAAATCATTAGTAGTAGGAATAATTTGAGGCATGAAAACCTCTTATTATTTAACTGGATAAGCTTTCTTATCCAAGTTACTAGTTAAACTACGAGCAAATTCTTGCGCATGCTCACCATCATTAACCATACATGCATCAAAAGTAGTATAACGAGATTCTAAATTAGGGGCTTTTCCTCCCATAGAAGCAGTCATAGCTTGTTGTTTCTTAACAAATTCATTATCAGAATTATGTCGTTCCTGAAACATCTTTTGTCTTTTGTTTGCGATTGTAGCTTCTTTTCCCTTCATCCCGTCGTATCTGTCCTTCATATTTTTCCCTCACTTGTTTAGCTTCATTTGGATGTTTAAACCATTCTTTAGTGGCTAATAATTTTTCATATTCTTCATCATCTACAACACGCATTGGATAAACTGGATGATAAATACAATTAATCATTATTAGCCTCTTAAATTATGATAATAGTTTAGTTGCGTATTGAGGATGCCATTTAAATCCACATAAAATATCTATACGCATATAATTTTGATAACTTAAAATGTCGCCAATTTGAGTTACCGCAAGAGACAATCCAGTTTCAGAATCAACAGATATTTCTTGATATGGAACTTGTAATTTATACAATGGAGGACAAACTATATCTAAAGCTCGTGAAGGATATGAAACATTCACGTTATAACTTGGAACCATTGTAACAACAGCACCATTAGGAACAGGATTATCTACATTCTGCAATGGATTGGATGTTGAACTAATAATTGCAGGATTAACTTGAATTGTTACTGCACCACCACCACTAGAATCAGCAGAAGCAGTTATAACAAATTGCATGTCTTGACCAGTAGATGCCCTAGAAAGAGGATTTACACTATGAACTCCGCTAATACTAATTAAATCACCTGGTAAAAAATATCCAGTTACAGAAGCTGTTGCACCAGATAATACAATAGTATTTCCTGATGAAACTGCGCCATTAACTAATAATGTATCACCCGAATGAAGAGTAGGTCCTGCTCCAGCTTGATGACGAACAATATTTTGAGATTGAAAAACGTCAAAATAAGATAAATGACCAATAGCAGATTGCCTAACAATTTCCTCATTAAATACTGGAGTAAATTGATTTAATAAAGAACCTTTAAGAGAAGATGCATCTCGGACTGTCATTGCTGTATAAGCATCAGCAGATATATTAACACCTTGCTCTAATAATTTAGCACCAGCTAAATCTACAGTAGTATAAGAATTAATAGGAGTTCCAGCAGTTCCAGTAAAGAAATAAAGTTCTTGTTCAGCAGAAGAGCAAATATCACGCTCCATTTTGCTAGTAATATCTTGAATAGCAGGCTGAATAAAAATACGAGAAAAATCTTCAATTCTTAACGTCAAATCTTGAATAGTATAAGCAATAAGAGTGTGATATTGATGAGCAATTGTAATATTTTCAGTCGTTTCAATAATGCTTTGAGGAGTAGCAGTAGAACCATCACCAACTATAAAATTATTTTGTCTTCGAACTTGTAATGTATCTCCAATCTTATAACCAGTTGATGTAAAATCGTCTTGATAAATACGGCTAGCTGTCATAACAAAAGGACAGTTATTCGCAAACATCGCCAATGCCGTATTAGAGACGAGTTGCGTAGTAATTAATTGATTTGGCATTTCAAAATCTCCCAGTGATTATTAACCCCATTTATTTCCGTTTTCTTTCATTCTTCTGCGTATTTCTCCAACAGAAGTTTTTGAATTAACACTCGAAGAAGTCACTGGATTATTTTTGATGTTTCCTAAAGGTTGAGAAGCCGTATTATTTGACTTACTGCCACCATTATTCATCGTCGCAATTGCCAGTTTCATAACTTCTTTTGCTTGATCTAATGGATGGAGTTTAGAAATTTCATGCAATTTATTTTTATCTTTACCAAGACGATACAATGTTTCAGGAATGTCCATTCCAGGAATGTCATGAAGTAACAAAGCTACAGCTTGCATTGATTCTGTATATGGGGCATCTTTAGCCTTTACTACATCATCAAAATCATCATATTTTTCAGAATGCTTATCTAAAGTACTAGCCAATTCAGATTGCTTCTTATAAACATGTTGAGCATTTTGATATTGTTGCTTCTTCAATTCCTCTTGTTTCTCTTGATCTCGAACCTTTTGAACTAATGAATATAACTTTCTATCCAATTCATTATCATTTGAATTGTTTAATGAATCTTCTATTGGCATGGGTGGTTGTATATTGGCAGGATGATAATTAACACGAGCATGCAATTCATCTAACTGTTCTTGCATTCTTCGCATTTCTTTCTTATGACGTTTTTCCTGCATGCCAATCTTTTTCTTGGCATACTCAGGAAGATCATCACTATAATTATCTTTACTACCGTCGTCTGACACTGCAGATGGATTTCCCAAAGACTCATCTACCATTTCACCTAATGCTTGCTGAGATTCACTACCCATTTCAGGTTCTTGCATTTTCTAACTCCTAATGGCATTTAATTGCCCCGAAGGTACGGCCCTTCGTAAGCCAGATAACAGAATGGCCAAATTCTGTTAAATATCAGCCTAATAGGAATATAGAATGCTCACAATGGATACAGGTATACCTTTTTAATTTAAATATTTATATTAATCATATATTTATTTTAAAAATGTTATATATTAAAAAAAATAATAAATTATATTTTTATATTTACATTTACTACCAATTTACTACCAATTTACTACCAATAATTACTAAATTGGTAATAAATTTTATGATTAAATTTTTATAACTGATTACGGTAATTAAGATGTACTTTACGGTAATTAACGGTAATTAATCCTGAAAATTATACCTTTCACTTAGTTGACTTATATTTCATTTTGAAATATTATTATTTTGATAATTTAAAACTTAAAGGAAAATAATATGAATACACCTGAATTTTTAGATACACTTAAAAAATGTATAGAAATATATAAAAATGATAAATATACTTATTCTATAGATGAACATTTTTTAATAATTAAAGATATTTTCTATAAATATATGAATTATAAAGAAATTAAACAAATAGTTGAATAATATACTTAAAAAATATAAAAAAATCGACATATCAATGATATATGTCGATTTAATAAATATATAAAAAATAAGGATTAAAAATGTTAATTGAATGTTATTACGAATATACAAAATCATTAGATTTTAATAAAATAAAATGCACTAAATGTGCATTTAGCATACCTATAATTCAGGATTTAAAAATAAAACCACTTGAAATTAAAAATATTATAAAAGATAGAATTGCAGAAATGGGATTTTGCAATAATTGCCTTTATACACTTATAGATCAAATAACCCAATGAAGTTCGCATTGTTAAGAGACGTTTAGGGTATTGTTATTAATCTTTAGGTTGATATTTTTGTTTTGGATGTGTGTAAATCAGCCATAATCTTAGCTAAAGAAGCTGAATAATCTAAATCTGCTTTGTGCATATTCATTTTTCTATCTTGAACATCCATATTCATATCAGCAGCCATTTTTTTAGCTTTCATAATCATTTCCATTTTTTCTAATTCATGCTGATCTTTTTCCAATTGATACTTTTCAGAACGCAATTGCAGCTCTGTTTCTCTTTCTTTGAGCTCTGCTTGCTTTAATTGCATTTCCATTTGCATTGCTTGTTCTTGCGGAGATGGCTTAGGAGGAGGAGGCGGCTTTCCTTCTTCTTGAGCTAATATATTAGGAGGAACAAGAGTCTTAAACCTTTCCGAAATTTGAGGCATGAATTGCACATCAAGGTTTTTAGCCCATAAATCAGCAACTAATGGAAACGCTTGCGGAAACACTTGGATTGTTTGTTGGAGAAACTCCAAAGCAACTTCTTTTTGAACGGCGAAACTAGGACCAGTATCAATCTCAATATCATAGTCCCCATAAGTAATTTCATTTTCCACAGAACCATCAGACATTTTTTTATTAAGAACCAAAGAATCCGTTTTTCCATCTTTTTTTGTAATAATGACATTTCTTTCTTTTTCTCCATATATATAAGGTATTAAATCTAATACTACTCTTCCACCTTGTTCTATGGCTTGATTTAGATTGTCATAAAAAATATAAGCAGCCATTGATCCTTCAATTTTTCTTTCTCTACGAGCTTTTCCAGAAATATCTCGTCCTTGTAAATCTTGTGATTCGCTAAATCCTAATATTTCTCTAATATCCTGAGAAGCACTTTGAGCTTCTTGTATTAACTCGGGAGATAATTGCCAAGCTTGCATTTTCTGAGGCATCATGTTTGTTTTTTGATCCGGCCTTGCAATTAAAACGCCTACTTGAACCTCTGGATTTCTCCACATTTGTTCTTCTCCAATAATATTATCTGGAGTGGCTAACCATTGCTCTCTACGTCTATTTTTAATTTCAGTAGCTCGTTCAGACATTACAAAATTAAGATATTTTTGTGTATCTTTTGCTTCTCTAATAAAACTACGAGTATATTGACGACCCTCTATAAAACATGAATTACCATCAACAAATATTCCAGGCAAATATTTTGAAGGCCATTTAGAAAAATCTAATATACGATCATGAAGCAAACGATAATGAAATATTTCATAATCTTGGGTCCATCTTTCATTAATTATTTTAGGAACTAATTCTAATATTTCTTTGCTTAATTTTTCTGATGATTCTGCTATTTGCTTAGTTTTCTTTATTGTTTCTTGCATTTCTTTCCATTCATCTTCTTTTACTGATTCCCCATTAGATAACTCTAATATTTTAAAAGATTTCCATTTTTTAACAAAATAATCACATACAACAATAGAATCTTTAGATTGCCATTGAAAATCAATCAATGATGAAGGATCAGAATAAGACACAGGGTTAAAAGCATATGGATACATAGCATCGAATTGTTTTTTGCCATAAATATATTTCCTTGCATAAAAATCACCATCTCCCTTATGTGGCTTCATTGCCATAGGATCAAAAGAAACCATTTTAATATCAGGAATAATTTCGTAATTTATTATCCTGTTAAAGCTAAGTGGAGATTCATAATCAAGAGATATTTGAAATGCGCCCCATCCACTAGATAAAGCAGATTGAGAGGCAGATTGATATATTAAGTCGTTCTGAGATTTATATGATATAGACCTAACTAAATCGCTCATCAAATCAATAGATTTTTGATCTGATTTGCCAGTTAATGATCTAACCATTAAATCTGGTTTATTTTTACGTTGCTCTCCTAATATCTTATTAACTGAATCAAGTAGTTTATTAGCTGTCAAAGATACTTTCTGTAATCTAGTAAATTCATTACGCTCACTTGAATTCCATTGATCTACAAATAAAAAATTCATATCATCTTTGCCACGGGTAATATTTTCATTAAAATAACTTCCCCATAGATTAAGATTATCGCGAGCATTAGAAAGAACATCCATTTCATTAATTCCAGCTTCTTTAATCTTATCTAATCTTTTAGATTCTAATTCTTCTGATTCTTCTGGAGAAATCCCATTATCTAATGAATTCATTTAATTTATACCTATAAATATTAACATAGTTCGGATGTTATTATTTCAATCCTTGGCTTATCCCAAGTATTACCATATTTAATAAGTAATTGATTGAATAATTCAGAAACATTATTACATTCAATAATAAAATAATCATAACTATTTGTATTTCTTTCTGCTTGAATCAAATATCTAATCATTTATTAATTTTCCTTAATGTTTTAGCTAAAATTGCTCTTTTCCTAGTTTTAGTATTTTTAGAATGCTCAGCTTTAACAAGTTTAGATTCTGGTATTTTTTCACCTTTTTTTACCTTAAGTGTTTTTCTTAAAGACCCAGGATGTTTAATCGCTGATTGAATCCATTTCTTTTTTTCCATAAAAAATCTCCTATTATTAAATATCAATATATCCAAAAGAAGGATTCAAAACAGAAATATATTTAATTTTTTTACTAAATTTACATTCTTCAACAATTCCATCAATATATTTCCAAGTTTTAATATCATTAGATTTATATTTATACAATGGTTTGGGCATAATATATCCACATTTATCTAAATATGTTCTTACTTTATCTATTCTTTTATTAGTAGGTTTCTTTACATAATAATTACTTATTTTTTGATATTCATCAAAACTAAATTTCATATAAAATATCCTTCTTTATGAGCTTTAATAAACTTTAATAATTTATCTGTTCTACCATTTTTCATCATATTCAATGGGGACAATCCTCCCAAATATGAATTAGGAGTAGTAAACCAAGTAAATGTTTTATTAATATTACCATTAAAATATTCTTTAATCATTTCAAACACTAATTTTTTCTTTGGGTCAGTGCCATACATATTTAATCCTTACATTCTAAATGTAGGATTATACATGCTAACGTATTGTTTTTTAACTACTTCAGTTGAATTTCCAGCAAATTCTAAAGCGCCATACTGTATGCAATCATGAGGATGTGAAAATTTATTTTTATCTGGTTCATTTCTATATCTTTCATCCCCAGAAACAGAAAGTCTTTTATAAACATATCCATTTATAAATCCTTTTCTAATAATTGGACATTTTTTCCTATCTAATAATAAACCTGGTTTTCCATCAGGAGATTTATTAAGAAAATATTTAACTGCGTTTATTCTAGGATCAATAAGATTAGTTCTTGCTGGTTCTGTTTTAATACCTAATTCATTGAGCTCTCCAATGAAACTAAAATTACCAAAAACTTCTTCTCTTCTCACTCCAGAGGGATCACCTATTGATAAACCAAGCATATTTACTATTCCAGAATTATTATAATTAATTAAAATAGGATGATAAGGAAAGTCTTTTCTTAAAGATGGAATAACTACATTCTCAGCAAATGACCTAACTCCCATATCTTCAGCAAGATATTCTTTAAGGATAATCAATTGACCCCGCGATGACAGTTGTATAACTACACACGCAGGAGTTAGGCCACCATCCCATGTTAAATGAATAGGTTCACCTTGGATAGCCTCAATATTATCTATAGAGTGAAAATCATCATTATATTCAGGATAAACCCTTTTTCCGCTCTCTACTAATCCATATTTACCTAAACAAAATACTTTAATAAACTCTTCAGACTGACCAGTAGCCAGTTTACGATAATAATCGTAGACCAATATATTGCTATTATCATGGGAATGCTTAGCGAGATTAACAGCATTATCAGCAGAACGGTTATCAATCCAATCGCCATATTCATCCTTAATTAACCCAGGTGGTTGTTTAAATATCTTATATCCTTCAACTTTATTAATCTCAAAGTCTCTATAAATCCAATGGTCTTCATCAGGTGGATTAGTATCAGCAAATATTCCAGACCAATAATATTCATTGCAAAAAGCTCTACTTGGATAACGCCCATTAAGACGACCCTTAAGATGCGATAAAACAGACTGAGGAACTTCTGATAATTCATTAATATAAGCCATTGTTGCTTCTAAAGATTTTAGTTTTCTTATATCATCATCTCGATCTAAAGCAATAAACATAAGCTCTAATTCAATTACTCCTTCAGAATCACTAAAAACATGCTCATAAGTCAATATAGGTTTCTTCCGTGGCTTAACATCTCCCATCTCTCCAAACCAAGCTAACCAACTCTTAAGAGTTGTTGAATATAATTCTGGAGAAGTATTTCTTATAATAATACAACGAGATTTGCGTCTACCATTATGCCATTTAGGCATCTGAGCAGCCTTCTCTACAATCTTTTGGAGACACATAGTAGTTTTTCCGCTACCATATGGACCCATAACTAATTGTACAAAAGAGTTATCTTGAGAAAAAATACGACCTGTATTAGATGGAACATATATATGATTCTTTTTCTTGCCATTTTCATCAAGTGCATATATCTCAGTTCTATCATCATAAAACCATATATGATTCTGAGACCTAATTTTTTGACTATTTTCCAATTTAGATATTCTTTGGAATAGGCTGCTTGACATACCCTTTCCTAATTATAAATTCTTTAGTTGTCATACCCGCGGAGCATTTTAAACACCATATTCTCCTTACTTTGGTATTTTCATAAGGCATATGCCATACTTTTTTAACCTTTAAATCTTTTGATCCGCATGCATAACATTTCATTAATTTCCCTTGTGCATCAGAAGATTATTATTATTAGAAGATAATTTAATATTAGAAAATGCAATTCCTGGCCTAGCTGATTGAGTTTGCATATATATAAAATCATTATGATCAATTACAATTTCTTCTTCATATCCATGGCATGAAACAGATAAATGAATTTTATTAGTCATAATATTATCTCTAAACTTAATGGTATCAACTTTTTTGTCACATATAGCGCAAACAGGATGAATTCTACTCAAAAAATCATGTGTAAAGTTATTCATTTATAATCTCATTAATTAACTTTTTAATCCATTATTGCTCTATTATCACATTGATCGATAGCAATCAATATTTTATTCATATCTATAATTTCAACAACGTTACCATGAGTTAAATAAATTCCATCCTTGTGTATAGAAATTATGTGGTCAATATTAATATAGACAATAGTATCAATTTTAGTATTAACTTTAATAAATGCGCTCATTTATATGAATTAAATATTGTATTTGCGATATTCCAGGTGAAATCCTCTTTATCCGTAAATACTATTTCTCTAGAATTTTGGCAATGTAATGTATATATTATTACAGTTTTAGATATCCCATTATCATCAATAAATTCAACTTTCATATCTGGAGTAAATGGATCATCTAGAATTGATTCTGATTCTTTCCAAGGATTTGAATATTGATCATAATATTTATTCATTTATCACCATTAAATAAATTTTTAATTTTATCTTCAATATACTTAGATGCATAAATATATTTATCTAACCAATCCAAAAATGATTCTTTATTTTCATAAGAAGGATCATTAAAAAAACTATAAATTTCTTCTTCCATATCATTTAATAAAGCTCTGCATTCATTAATTATCCCAACTATTCCATTGGATATTTCAATTTTTTCTAAATAATTATTTTCTGATTTAATCATGACTTTCTATATCCTGTAGATACTCTCATTCCAGAGCAATTACTTTTTTTCATTCCTTTTCCCATTGTTTTTTTATCATCAACCAATACATAACCATCTGATTTCTTTTTTTTAGAAACAACAATACTTTTAGGCGCTTTCTTTCGTGATTTCATTTTCTTCCATCCTTTTATTTTCAAGTTTATTTAATCTATCTTCTAAATCTATTTCTGCTACTTTAGAACTAAAATATTGCCAAAAAGCTCTTTCCAAATACCATTCAGCACCTTTGTGCCCTTTTTCATTTTCTACCACTCTTTTTAAATGACGAGAGATAACTTTTTTATGAACATTTCTTAAGGAGGCTAGGAACTGAGTATAATATGTATTTTTTTCTTCCAGTAAATCTTTTGTACCATTTTCAATCCATCTTTTAAAAGTAGGATAAGCCACACCATAAGATTCACAAGTAATTCTAGCTGGTATTCCATTCTCTAAATCTTTTAATATCCCATCAACCACTCTTTGATCAAATTTCATACTAAATATTCTCTAATAAATTAATAAAATGGACATGAAATGAAATATCAAAAATAGTAAGAATAGCTATAAAAATCAAAATAATACTCTGCACAAATTGAATAAAATTCATATCTTATATCCTTTGTGAAATTAAATATATCATATCTAACTGAAATATATTTGTAAATAACTATTGACTAATATTACATTTTGAAATATTATTAATTTATAAACTATCAATTAAGGAATAAAAATGAACTACAATATTATTCAATCTCTAATTTCAGGATCAATTATGGGTTTATATATTTCTTATAAATTAGATTTATCCTGGTATTTAGGAAGTACTTTAATATTCTTATTACCAGTTTTAATTACTATAGCTTTTGCATTATCTGATTATTTTAAGAAATGATATTTCATATTTATTTATATTAACTAACAAAATTAATTAATTTTTAACTTTAAAAGGAAAAAATATCATGGAAAGATGGACAGAAATTATACTTATAGTTGGAATAATACTAATATGCGCTTACTCAATGAAATTATCCCAAAATTGTGTAATAGCAATGGAAAATTTAACAAGTAAAATAGATATGATGTTCATAAGGAGTTAATTATGAAAAAAAATACAGAAGTCATTTCGGAACCAAGTACCTTTAAAATTATACAAGAAATAAAATACAAATGCAGAGAACATGGGATTGTGTATTCATATATTCCATTGAAGTTTCAGTCAGAAGAACTAAAATATAATGTTAAATTTTGTTCTATTTGTTACGCTGAATTTTTACAAACAAACTGCTATATTCTTGAAGAAATTAAGGAATACATTTGATTAATAAAATATTATTATTTATTAGAATGTTACATACACAAAATTATTTGAGGCTATAACTTATGCCATCTCTTGGACGGTTTTTAGAAATGATAGAGGCTATTTCTCGACGAGATTGGAAAGCTATTGAGAAGATTGGAAAAGCTGCCGCTAATGATGAAAGAGAAAAAAAACATTATCAGGTAGCTCATAAAATTAGCGAGGCAATAGAGATAGCTATCTCAACAAGTGGAATTGAAGACTCTATTGTGACAGTTGCATCACCATTGAAGTTTCAGTCAGAAGAACTAAAATATAATGTTAAATTTTGTTCTATTTGTTACGCTGAATATTTACAAAAAAATTGTTGTATTATTGAAGAAATTAAGGAATAAAAAATGAAACCATTTGACCTAGAAAAAGCTCTAAATGGAGAACCAGTAATAACAAGAAATGGTTATAAAGTAAATCAATTAAAAAAATATACTGTAAGATGCAAAAAAGTAATAGCAGGAGTTATCGAAGATTATAATAAAATAAATACCTGGAATATAGATGGAAGCTTCTATAGGAATCAAGAAGATAGAAGAGACCTATTTATGGAAGACAAACCAAAGAAAAAATATTATTTAGGAATAGAAAAATTTTCTCCTGATAAAAAATATCGATTAACATCTTATCTTTGCGAATGTAAAGAACAAGTAATTAATGGAGAATGGGACAAAATAATAGAAATAGAGATGGATTAATAAATATGATAATTGACCCAAAAGAATATAAAAATAATTTAATTAATTTCTTATTTTTAATAAAATAAATATAAAAAAAAATGGAAACAGTAGGAAATGACTTTAGTGATCAATATTTTAGAAATTCATGGGAGTTATATGAATGAGAGAAATTAAATTTAGAATATGGTGCAATTCATTAAAAAGAATGATTTACAATCCTTATATTAAAGATATTACAGAACAAAGATACCAAATAAATGATTATTTTAACGGTAAAAACAATAAATTCACTTGGATGATTTATAGTAATGTAAAAGATCAAAATGGAAAAGAGTTATATGAAGGAGATATTATAAAAATATATTCAAATATTAATAATTTTTATGAAATTTCAATTGTAATATTTTATAAAGGATCTTTCAATTATTTAAAAAATCCAGAATTTTATGGAATTTCATTTCCATTGAATTCTTTGCCATCTTATTGCTTTATTGAATTAATAGGAAATATCTACGAAAATACAAAATTATTGGAGAATAAAAATGAATAAAAATCCTATAAAATGCGAGGAATGTGGAAAATTTATTAAATATGATGATTTATACAACGGGGCAGCAATACATAAGTTAAAAAGTTATGATACAGAATATACATATGAAACATACTTATCTTTATGTAAAAAATGCAATATAAAGGAGAATAAATAATGTTAATTTTCGAAACATATATGTTAGGATTTGCCACTCCTATAATAGGTATTTTACTTTTTGTAGTAGTAAGCGCAATTATTTGTAGTCGTAGTCGCAATTAAAAGGAATAGATAATGAATATAGAAGATCAAGTAACATCATTAGAATTATCTAATGAACTTAAAAAATTTGGAATTAAACAAGACAGTTTATTTTGTTACATAGATAATAGAATTTACACTAATTATGAATCTTATTTATTATCTATTTTTAGAGATCCTGAAAATATAAAACTTAGAATTTCAGCATTCACCGCATCAGAACTTTTAGAATTATTACCAGAATACATAACTATTGAAAATATAAAATATGAACTGATAATTTCAAAATATGCTGTAGTTTATAATCAAAAACATCAAAGTAACTGGTTAAGTAGTTTTTGTATAAATATATTCAATAAAACATTAACTGATTGTCTAGCAAAAATGATAATCCACCTAATAGAAAATAAATTAATGGATATTAAAAATGATTAATGATTTAATAAATAATTCTTATATTTTAGCTAAAAAATCTCATGAATCAATAAATCAAAAAAGAAAATATACCGGAGAAGATTATATTGTTCATCCTAAAAATGTAGCATATTTAGTGGAATTATTTGGCGGAACTGAAGAAATGATAGCTGCTTCTTTTTTACATGATACATTAGAAGATGTATTCAAAGATAATGATAAAGAATTTAAAAAAGAAATTGTATCATTAGGAGGAGATAGTCTTTTAAATTTAGTTATAGAGCTTACAGATAAATCTTCATTAAAATATGGCAATAGAGAAATAAGGAAAAAAATAGATAGAGATCGTTATATACATGCTTCTAATGAAGCAAAACTAATAAAAATAGCAGATTTAATAGATAATTCTTTAACTATATGTAAATATGATATTAATTTTTCTAAAATTTATATTAAAGAAAAAAGAATGCTATTAGAGATATTAAACAATAATTACACAAATAAAATATATAAATTAGCGAATGATATATTAATAAAAAATGAAAATAAATTAATGGAAATAAAATAATGATAATTACACAAAAACAATTATTAATTTTGTACAGTATTTCTCAATGGTTTATTAAATTTGAATTTAATGGTTTTTTTCCTCCTTATTCTAGGGAAACTATCGTTGATATTTTAAATGAAATAATTAACCAACAATCTAATAATCCAATGGAGATAAAATAATGACCAATTGGATATCAGTAAAAGATAAGCTACCAGGAAATAACAGATATGTTATAACTGTATGTGGTAATGATATTTATAGGTGTGGATGGTTTAATGTAAAATTAAATGCTTGGTTTACTTTCCCCGAAGGAAGTGATTCAACCGATTACGTACCTATAGATGTTGAATATTGGATGGAAATTCCTAAACATCCTGAAAAAGATTATTGATTATCATTTTTTAGAAAAAATATCAGATAAATTATCTTTATCTGATTGTCCAAAATAAAATCTATATATTTGTCTAATATCCCATACCAAAAATACTAACATTACTACCAATACTTGTTTAACAGTTGTATCTTTTATATACTCAATAAATAATATATCAACAAATATTGCACACATAGCCATAAAAGCCATTATAGGCCTTACAAGGCGATATAACCCAATCTCCCTAGAACCATACTCCCTTGCATTTTTAACGTCGTTAAAGTCTTTATCTAAAGCCACAAGCTTATCTATTATTGTAGGATCATCTTTTATCTTATTAATCAAGTCATCCTGACTTTTCATATCAACCCCCAAAGTAGAAGATATTAAAGATTCAACAGCATAAGAAGCCGGTCCACCAAGAGCCAATCCTAGATTAGGAGCAAATTTAGAAATCAATGAAATAATTATATTAGGAAACATTATTAAATTCTCTAATTAAAAGATGTTGTATTATTATATTTTAAATTATCATTTACATATTTACCAGTAATCATCATTTTTATTAATATATCTGCCCTATTTGGAACTTGATTATACCAATTACTATTTTTCATTTCTTCTGCGCATTTCTCATAATCTTTTTTTTCTAAATATTTTAGCATTTTTTTAAATTCTAAAAGTCCAGAAATTCCAATATTATAAGCTATGTCAATTAATATATTTTGTCTAATTCCATCTAATTTATCAAAAAAATCAATAAGAGTTGATAAATTTAAATATAAATTATCCAATAATATTATTAACCAAGATTCAGCAACAGATTTAGGAATTTCGCAATCATCTAAATTAAATCCATATCCAATTGTCAATTTTCCTTTAGAACATTTATATAATCTACTTTCAAAACCTTCATTTTTTTTAACTAATTCAATTAAATTATTTCTATCAGTTGTATGTTGAAAATATAAAGTATTCAATTAACTATCTCCAAATGATATTAAATAATATTATTATAAATTAAATATAATTTTTACGCTAATAAAATAATTAAATTAGAAAATATATTTATTATACATTTCAATCTTTATTTTGAATTAAATATATTTGATAATTTATCAAATCACATTTAATACAATAAAAAACTAATTAGATATTATGCGTACAAGATAAAATACGTCTTTCACTTTGATATTGCAAATTATCATTGCATTTAACACATAAATATCCTATAGGAATATTATGATCACAAATAGTAGATGTAGGTTTATAGTTTCTTAATATATTATTATTTTCACATAATTTACATTCTATATGTTTTTCAATACCATGATCACATTTATTATATTTTTTATTTTTAAATTGTTTGATTTCTTCTTCTAAATTATTTATTTTTAATTTTAGAGATTCCAATAAAAATAAATCATTAATATATTGCTTCAATATATTACAAATTTCACAATCCAGAATTTTTATATTAATTCCATGTTTGCATAATATTTTCATTTAAAAGTCACCTTTTTTAATAATTTCAATTTCAACTGGATATAAAGATTCAACAATTCGTTTCTTAATTTTAAATTCTGAAGTCTCAAAACCTTTAATATCAATAAAGCGACACATACCATCAGAATAGAAAACCTGATAATCGGTGACATATTTAACACCTCCTGGCAAATGAAAAGGAACTTGTCTTAAAAAGAAAACAACTTCTCCAGATTTAATTAATAAATTAAGATAATTATAATAATTATATTCAAGAGTACTAGAAAATTTAAGCCCATTGTTATTAATGGGCTTAGCTTTAAATTTATGAAATTTTTTTTTAAACATTAAACTACCTCAATATTTAATGAATCTATTAAATCTTGTTTATTGTATTTAGATAATTCAATTAAAAATTCCAAATTAGAACAATTAGGATGGAATTTTTTAGTAGAATTTTTTACCTTAGTAAATATTGATCCAATTTTCATCCAAGATAAATCAGGATATATTTCTTTAAGTTTTTTGCAAACAATCGCTCCTTCATTAATTATTCTGTTTATAGACTCATAAGAATTTTTTTTCTTATTTTCAGTAGGTACCCATGGAATAAAAGAAGAAGGCTTATAAGACAAACATAAATTTTTAAATTCTGCAATATTAGGAGCCCAAGAAAATTTAGAACTACATTCACTAATTGCTCTATTTATATCATTATCAGATATATCTTTAAGCTCACTTTCCCATATTATTGATATCCTTTTAAGTTCTTCAGAATTAGATGCCTTTTCATTAGATTTATTACTAAATAGGCCCCGTAAGCGGACCAATATCTTCAATGCTCTTGAGTCCGAGTAGATTGAGCATTTCTCCGAGGTCATCAAAATGCTCTTGTTTTCCATTATTTCCATTATATTTTCCATTTCCATTCTCCTTAGTTAATTTTATTGGGAATAACCCCTTCCATCCGTTAATAATACTATTGTTTATTATTTGATCTATATCTTGCCCCTCGTCTTTGTATTTTTTTAAAAGATTAATTGCTTTATTCTGAGCTAATTCAGTCATAGGAGATTTTACTGATTTTCTATGATGTAAAAATTCTTTCCAAGTTTCTTTTTTAATCCAATCAGGTAAATCAATATTTTTTGAAATAAACAAATCGCGTTCTTTGCGATAAGTTTTTCTTTTTTCTTTGCTTATACATGTTTCTTTGCTTATATATGTTGCTTTAGGAGATTTTTTATGTGAAATTTCTTTATTATAATCATTATCTTGAGATGTGCTTGAGCATAAAATTACCGGAACATCTGTTCCTATATCTTGATATAATATAGGAACATATGTTCCTATATCTTGAGAATTATGGGAACGATTGTTCCTATAATTTTTTCCAGAAATAGAGGAACAAATAGGTCTATTTATTTTTCTTGATTGATGATAATTGATTAAAAAATCAGCAGGATGATATAAATTTTTTCTTTTATCATTTTTTCCATGCATCACCGTTATTAATTTAATATTGATCAAATTAGTTAAATTTTTTCTAAGTCCTCTAGGGGTTAAATTAAGCTCTTTAGCGAGCTCTTCTTGAGATATCCATGCATAAGCATTGCTACCTACTCTAAAAGCTAAAGTAAATAATACAGCACGGTCAGAAAGGGTTAATTTTTTATAGGAAGATGAATTGTCACGTAAATACAAAGCAATGTCTAAAGAGATGCTCATATTAATGTCCTTATGTAAGGGTAATAGCCCTAAATAATACAACTATTTATTAAAAATTTCTTTTAATAATGATAAATTATATATATTTCATCTTGAAATATCTATATAAAATTGATAAAATAATTAATTAATCAATCAATCTAGGAGTTAATATGCAATTAGATTTAACTATGATCAAAAATGAAACTTTGCTTAATTTTGGAAAATCTTTAATAAAAATAAAATCTAAATTTGAAGATATGCTAAATATTGCATTGGATTCAGCTACAAAAGAAATAAATTCAGATAAAAGAAAAGAAGTTGAAATAGTTTTAAATGATATGTTAAATGATGAAATGAGTAAATATAATTTACAATTCATTAGTTGTATGAATAAATGCACAAATTTAATAGAAAGCAGTTTGAATTGTTAATTTTTTAATATACAATTGTTAATTAAATTTTATTAAAAGGAGTTTTTAATGTCTATAAAAGAATTTCAGATAAATTTTACAGGTCAATTAGTTAATCCAAGGATAGGTCATTTATTAACAGATGATACTTTATCTACAGTAACTACCGCGGGATACTTAAATCCTTATATTAAAAGTCAAGGATTTAGTGTTCTTCCTACTGATTTTATATTTGTTGCGGCTTCTGATGGTATGCAAATATATAAACCAGTTTTTAGCGGAGAAGAAGTAACATTGACTGTATTGCCATAAATTGTTAATATATAAATTTAGTGTTATGCCTATATATTCCTCGTTATATTATAGGTATTTTTTTAGCGTTGCCTTCTTCGTCTTACGGCGTATGGCAACGTTTTTTTTATTCTAATGGCATAAGATATTCTAATTTTATTTCTATATTTTTTAATTTTGCTAATCTAATAATATTGTAACAAACCTTTAAAGAAGGTTTTCTTTTTCCTGTTTCATAATTAGATAAAGTACATTGTTTAATAAATAATAAATCAGATAATTCTTTTTGATTAAAACCAAGTTTTTTCCTTAATTTCTTCAATCTTTCTGATGATAACATATTAGTATACTCTATATTTATGGCTATTTGAATATAATACAATAAATTAATAAAATAAAATAGTTTAAATAATATAAAAATATTAGTTGATATTATTATTTCAATAAGCCATAATTATTTTGTAAATAAGGAGATTAGAAATGAATGACTGGACAACTAGAAGTATTGTATCTAATGTTTTTAGAGTTATTGGATTTGAAAATATAGCAAAACATATAGATAATGATATTGATGATATAAATATTTATATAAATTATATTAATCATATAAAAAAAACAAATAAAATTAGCAAAGATTTAAAGGAATTTATAAACTATTTTTTATAAGGAGCAATTATGATATCAATTAAACAAAATGAAATAAGATGCTATATATATGATTTAGTATCAAATGATAAAGTATGTTATGCGCATCTTAATGAAGAAGAAAAATCAATATTAACAGGTTTAATAATAAAAAATTCAAAACCTAATTTTGCTCATGAATTCGTCACTGAATCTGATAAAGGAGATCAACTTCCATATTTATTAGCAAATTATCTTATTAGCAAGGGATTTGGAATTGAATATAATAATGAAAAGGCAAATAATTTAATAGAATATATGTCTCAAATAGCCACAAAGCATGCTGAAATAACTATTGATGATATGTTAAATGATGTAAAAGAACAGTTTGAATTTGATAAAAAATTTTATAAGGATGATAGCCAATGAGCAATACTATACTTGTTATAGGAGAATCAGGAAGTGGAAAAAGCTCTTCAATAAAAAATCTTCCTTCACATGAAACATGCATAATAAATGTTCTTGATAAACCTTTACCTTTCAAAGGATTTAAAAATAATTATATAAGAATTCAATCTGATGAAAGAAAAATAAATTATTTAGCTACTGATGATACATTAAAGATAAGATCGTCAATAAAAAAAATAAATGATGAGCGACCAGAAATAAAAAATATAATTATAGATGATTTTCAATATATAATGGCAAATCAATTCATGAGAAAAGCTTTAGAAAAAGGATATGATAAATTCACAGAAATAGGTCAAAATGCATGGAATATAATTAAAGATTTAACATCATGCAGAGACGATCTTAAATGTTATGTTTTATCTCATTCTGACTCTGATAGTTATGGAAAAGTAAAATGCAAAACAATAGGAAAAATGTTAGATGACAAAATATGCCTAGAAGGAATGTTCACTATAGTTTTTCATGCAATAACTAATGATAATAAATATAAATTTTTAACTCAAAATGATGGTATTCATTTAGCTAAATCACCGCTCGGAATGTTCAATGAAAAATATATAGATAATGATTTGAATGAAATAAATAAAAAAATAGATGAATATTTTAATGAAGATATTATTAAATAGGAAAAAATATGAATAAAGAAATAGAAGAAGCATCATTAGTTTTTATAAAAAAATTTTATAAAAATATGGAAAATTTTGTAATAGATTTAGATAAACTATTTAAAGAAAAAAAAAT
>DATLVK010000103.1:0-3906 GCA_035577605.1 Buchnera sp. (in: enterobacteria)
ATAATCTCAATGATTTAATAAATATAATTAAGTCATTAATATTATTTCTTTAATATTAAACTATACTTAAATTACAAAATAGTTTATATTTTATCATTCATTTAAAATATCAAAAAAATAATTTTTTTATTTTATATGCTATATTTTAAATTAAATTTAAAGATTAATGTTTATAATAATAAAAATTTTTATTATTTATTCATTACAAGATAATATAGAAGTATATTTTTTTATATTATCTTTTAATGAATAAATAATAAAAATTTTTATTATTTAATTGATATTCAAGAAATATATATTTATATAAAAAATTTAAATATAATTATTGAAAATTTTTACAGATATTTATAAATCATTCAACATATATTATCTATTTAACAATCAATTTCAATTAATTATTAACTATAATAAATTTTCCTTTAATCATATTAAACGTTTTTATGTATTATAAAATATTGTTTTTTATTACATGAAACAATAATTTTATATAAAATGTAATTGGAATATCTATGAAAAAAATATATACAGATCTCTCTTGTACAATCGGTAATACCCCTTTAATTCGATTAAAAAAAATAGGAAACAGTCATATCTTAGTGAAAATTGAATCTCAAAATCCAGGTTGTAGTGTAAAATGCCGTATAAGTGCTAATATGATACGAGATGCGGAAAAAAAAGGTATACTAAATAAAAATACAGAATTACTAGAATCAACAAGTGGTAATACAGGTATATCCTTAGCTTATATTGCTGCTGCTCAAAATTATAAAATTACTTTGATAATGCCAGAAACAATGTCTTTAGAACGCAAAAAATTACTAACAGCACTAGGAGCTACATTAATTTTAACTGATGGAAATCAAGGAATGAAAGGAGCCATTCTAAAAGCAAAAGAGATGAATATATTATATCCTAAAAAATATATTCTTTTACAACAATTTAATAATCCAGCTAATCCAGAAATACATGAAAAAACTACTGGTCCTGAAATTTGGAATGATACTAATGGGAAAATAGATGTACTAATTTCAGGAGTAGGTACTGGTGGAACCATCACAGGAATTAGTCGATACATAAAAAAAATTAAAAAAAGAAACAATCTCATCACTATAGCAGTAGAACCAGAAGAATCGCCAATAATAACACAATTTTTATCTGGACGTAAAATACAACCTAGAATACACAAAATACAAGGTATTGGTGCCGGATTTATTCCTAAAAACTTAGATGTAAATTTAATAGATAAAGTAGTAACAGTATCATATCAAGAATCAATCTACGCAGCACGTATACTAGCAAAAAAAGAAGGAATTTTGTCTGGTATTTCTTCTGGAGCAGCTATTGCAGCAGCTATAAAAATACAAAAAGAAGATATATTTAAAAATAAAAATATAGTCGTCATTTTACCATCTTCTGGAGAAAGGTACTTAAGTACTGATTTATTTTCCGAAGTATAAAAATACAATATCATACCAATGTTGATAGAAAATTAAGTTTATTTTTTCCTAAAACATTTTTCTTATTACTTGCGATCATACCAATACTAATGTGTAGAATGAAATATATTCTAAAAAAAAATTTAATAAAAAAAATTATTTAATGAGTATATTTATAAAAAACTAAAATCAAGGAAAATCTATGTTCCAAAAAAATATTAAAATAATAGCAAAAAATGGATTACATACCCGTCCAGCTGCTCAATTTGTTAAAGAAGCAAAAAAATTCGTATCTGATATTATAGTTACTTGTAAAGGAAAAAATGCTAGTGCTAAAAGTTTATTTAAATTGCAAACTTTAGGATTAATAGAAGGCAGCATCATTACTTTATCTGCAAAAGGTGAAGACGAAAAAAAAGCAATCATACATCTAGAAAAAATAATATCAGAATTACAATAATTCTTGACTTAAAAAAAATTCACACATTACTATTTAGTAAAAATACTAAACCGGAAGTAATACTTAAATGCTTCCGGAATATTTAAAATTTAATTACATACTACCTGATAAAAATAATACACTTAAATTCAATCAACCATTTATATTAAAGGTAATATTATGATTTCAGGAATTTCAGCATCACCAGGTATTACATTCGGAAAAGTCTTATTACTAAAAAAAGAAGCAATAATTCTAAATCAAAAAAAAATTTCTTATGAAGAAATTGCTAAAGAAATAAAAAAGTTTCTTAATGGAAGAAAAAAAACAATAACACAATTAAAAAAAATAAAAAAAACGGCGGTTTCATCTTTTGAAAAAGAAAAAGAAGAAATTTTTGAAGGTTACATTATACTTCTTGAAGATGAAGAATTAGAATATGAAATTATTTCCCTTATACAAAAAAAACTTATTACTGCAGATAATGCTGTAAACATTGTCATTCAAGAACACGTAAAAGCATTAGAACAACTGGAGGATGAATATTTAAAAAACCGAGCAATAGATATCAGAGATATAGGAAACAGATTATTAAGAAATATTCTTAATTTAAATATTATTGATTTAAATGATATAAAAAATGAAATTATATTAGTAGCTAAAGACTTAACACCTTCAGAAACAGCTCAGCTAAATTGTAAAAAAATATTGGGATTTATTACTGATTTAGGAAGTCATATATCTCATACTTCTATTATAGCTAGATCATTAGAAATTCCTGCTATCGTAGGCACTAATAATATTACAAAAAAAGTTAAAAATGGTGATTTCCTTATTCTTAATGCAATAAATAATTGTATTTATATTAATCCCAATATTGAAACAATCAATCAAACAAAAATATTAAAGAACCAGTATATCACTAAAAAAAAACAACTAATATCATTAACAACATTACCAGCTATTACTTTAGATGGACATAAAGTAGAAATTGGAGCTAATGTTGGTAGTATTAAAGATATTCCCAATGCACAAAAAAATGGAGCTAAATCTATAGGATTATATCGTACTGAATTTTTATTTATGGAACGTGAAAATTTACCATCTGAAGAAGAACAATTTCAAATATATAAAAATATAGCTAAAGAAATGAACGGCGGATCTGTAATTATCAGAACAATGGATATTGGAGGCGATAAAAATCTTCCATATATGAATTTTCCGAAAGAAGAAAATCCTTTCTTAGGTTGGAGAGCCATTCGAATTTCTATAGATAGAAAAGACATTTTACATGCTCAACTAAAAGCTATACTCCGAGCTTCAGCATTTGGAAACCTAAAAATTATGTTTCCAATGATTATCTCAGTAGAAGAGGTCAGAATTTTAAAATCCGAATTAAAAACCTTAAAATCACAACTATCTGAAAAAAAAATAGACTTCAATAAAAAAATAGAAATTGGAATTATGATAGAAACTCCAGCTTCTGCAATTATATGCCACCATTTAATAAAAGAAGTTGATTTTTTTAGTATCGGTACTAATGATTTAACTCAATATACACTAGCTGTCGATCGTGGTAATAAATTAATTTCTAATCTCTATAATCCAATGAGTCCATCTGTATTAAATTTAATTCAAATGGTAATTAATGCTTCTCATATTGCAGGTAAATGGACAGGTATGTGTGGTGAATTAGCAGGAGATGAACGTGCTACACTATTGTTACTAGGAATGGGAATCGATGAACTAAGTATGAGTTCTTCTAATATTCCTATTATAAAAAAAATAGTGAGAAAAATAAATTTTAAAGAAGCACAACAAATATCTAAAGAAGCTCTTAGTAAAGCAACAGCAAAAGAATTAACTAATGTAATAGAAAAATTTATTCAAAAAAATAATTTTTTTTAAAACTACCATATAATCTAAAAAAAATTAGTATTAGGAGAAACCCATGGGATTATTTTCAAATTTTTTTGAGAAAAAAAAAGATAATTCTAATCAAGTTATCGATATAATATCACCAATATCAGG